>JBCBHD010000006.1:0-26691 GCA_038526115.1 Pseudomonadota bacterium
TTGACTTCAGCCAGAACCTCTTCGCCGCGCTGAATCACAGTGGAATAGAATGCGCGGGCACCGTTGTATCGCTCCAGCACTGTACTCGCGAAGACATCATCTTCGAGAAAAGCTGGCTTCCGATAGGTGATTTCATGCTTGAGCGCGACCCATGCCTTGCTCGCGACCTCTTCAGCCGGCGCAAGCTTGTTCCAGTGCGCCAGCACGGCATCCTGAACCCAATTCAGGTATCGCGCATTGTTCACGTGACCCATAAAATCGATATCCTCAGGAAGGACCGTAATCGGGAATCGGAATGGCGCTGCTGACATACATGTCAGTTAGGCACAAAAGGCTTTCATTTCCATGACGAAGTTGGACGAAGCGCATCAGTAGCTTGCCAGTGTTGCGCAAGCGCCGCTAATCGGGTGGCAAAAGGGAATTTTGGACAATCATGGCAAGCAAGCCGCGCACACTCTACGAAAAGATCTGGGACGATCATGTTGTTGAAACGCGGGACGATGGCACCGCGCTGATCTATATTGATCGACATCTGGTCCACGAAGTCACCAGCCCTCAAGCCTTTGAGGCATTGCGTATGGCAGGCCGTACCGTAAGGCGCCCTGAACTCACGCTGGCGGTTCCCGATCACAATCTGCCAACAACCGCGCGGCGGGATACTTCGGGTGCGCGGATTCCGATTGCCGATCCGCAAAGCGCGGCTCAGCTTGAGATGCTGGAACGCAACGCTCCGGAATTCGGCATCCGCTACATTGGGGACGCCGACGAAGAACAGGGCATTGTCCATGTTGTCGGCCCTGAGCAGGGCTTTTCTCTCCCCGGCACCACCATCGTCTGCGGCGATTCCCACACGGCCAGCCATGGTGGGCTTGGCGCGCTTGCGTTTGGGATTGGCACCAGCGAAGTCGAGCATGTGCTCGCGACGCAGACCCTGCTGCTGCAGAAATCAAAGAGCATGGAAGTTCGGGTCGAAGGCGATCTGGGACCGGGAGTAACCGCCAAAGACCTGATTTTGCACATTATTGGTGAGATCGGCGCTGCAGGTGGTACGGGCTATGTGATCGAGTATCGCGGCCCAGTGTTCGAACAGATGAGCGTCGAACAGCGGCTGACCGTGTGCAATATGAGCATTGAAGCGGGTGCAAGAGCCGGGCTAATCGCGCCTGACGATACCGTTTTCCGCTATCTCAAAGGGCGCCCAATGGCACCTAAGGGTACAGAATGGGACAGAGCGGTCGCTTACTGGAACACCCTCCACACAGATACAGGTGCAACATTTGCCAAATCGGTTGTGATCGACGCGGCTGACATTGCTCCGACTGTAACCTGGGGTACCAGCCCCGAAGATGTGGTGCCGATTGGCGGCAAAGTCCCCTCGCCGGAGAGTTTCCCTGACGAAGCCAAACGCGAGGCGGCGCAGAAGAGTCTCGACTATATGGGGCTTACCGCCGGCACGGCGATGACCGACATTCCGGTTGAGAATATCTTCATCGGCAGCTGTACCAACAGCCGGATCGAGGATTTGCGAGCTGCAGCAACGGTACTCAAAGGCCGCACAAAGGCACCCAACGTACGTTGGGCGATTGTGGTGCCGGGCTCAGGCCTTGTGAAACGGCAGGCCGAGGAAGAAGGGCTCGACCAGATCTTCACCGATGCCGGTTTTGAGTGGCGCGAGCCAGGCTGTTCGGCGTGTCTCGGAATGAACCCGGACAAGGTCCCCCCTAGCGAACGCTGCGCTTCAACCAGCAACCGCAATTTTGTCGGTCGGCAAGGTCCGGGAGCGCGCACGCATCTGGTATCACCAGCCATGGCAGCCGCAGCGGCAGTGAAGGGGCGGCTGGCGGATGTGCGTGAGCTGGCTTGATTTCGGGCGGCTGTCATTGCGGGGCTGTTGCAGTCACTCTCGAGTGCAAGCCTGATTACATTAACCTGTGCGATTGCTCGCTTTGCCTGAAGACCGGCGGCGCATGGGGATACTTTGCATCGCCCCAAGTCAGCGTTTCTGGCCCAACCTCATCCTACCGCAGGACTGACTACGAAGAACCTGCCGTCGAAATCCAATTCTGCGGACAATGCGGGACAACAACGCATTGGGTGCTGACCGAACACCACAAAGGCGACCGGGTCGGCATAAACATGCGGATTTTCGAACCCTCCGAACTGGCCGGGATCGAGACGCGTACAATCGATGGGCGCAACTGGTTCGGAGAGACGGATGCGGCGCATCGCAGACCCTGCGGAGAATTGGGTAAGGATGTGTTCCTTTAATGCTCTGACGCCTTGCAAAGCCTGCAAGCGCGGCGCATGAGATTGCGATGACTGACGAACCCAAATCCCCCGACGAGTCTTCCAAGAAATCGACCACCAGCAAAGCCGCCATTGGCGCTGCGGCCACTATCGGTTCCGCAGCCATTGCCGCCGCATTGCTCTATGCGGGCAAGCGCTTTTCGAAAAAGCCCGACGCAGGATCGGACGATGGCAAGCCGGAAAACAAGATTCCATCCGGCGAACCTCCCGAGACTGACTGAGGCAATACAGCCATGGACAAGCTTTCCCGTATTGCCGGCCGAGCGATCCCATTCGGTGCCAAGAATGTCGACACTGACATCATAATCCCCGCCAAATGGCTCAAGACCATAACGCGTGAAGGCCTTGGCGAAGGCGCATTCGAGACGATACGCGCTGAGCCTGGAAATGTCTTTGATCACGAAGACTACAAAGGCTCTCCCATTCTCATCGCTGGTGACAATTTCGGCTGCGGTTCCAGCAGAGAGCACGCTGCATGGGCATTGCTCGATCTCGGAATTCGTGCCGTCATCGCGCCCAGCTATTCAGACATCTTCTCTGGAAACGCTGTGAAGAACGGGATCCTGCCTGTCGTTTTGCCACAAGACGCCGTTGACCGGCTGCTGGAAGTCGCCCGTGACGGCCACCCGATCGATGTCGATCTGGAAACGCAAACAGTCACCACAGAATTTCAGGATCGTTTTTCGTTCGAGATTGATCCATTCCGCAAACATTGCCTGCTCAATGGCCTTGATGAGGTCGCTCTGACTTTGGAACGTCAGGCAGCCATCGGACAATTCGAAAGCCAGCGTGCTTCAGCGCAGAGCTGGCTTGCTACCGGCACAGATTCCTGAGGGAGAGAAATACATGAAAGCCATTCGGACGCACGACGTCGGCGGCCCTGAAACGCTCACGCTTGATGAGGTTGAGGTCCCTACTCCAGGTCAGGGGGAGGTGCTGGTCGATGTGAAAGCCTGCGCAATCAACTATCCTGACACGCTGATGATCCGCGATCTGTATCAGTTCAAGCCTGAGCGGCCCTATTCGCCCGGCGGTGAGCTTGCCGGAGTGATTGAAGCGGTCGGTGAAGGCGTGACCGATTATCAGGTTGGCGACCGAGTCATGGCCGGGATTGGCAACGGAGGCCTTGCAGAAAAGGTCGTGGTCCCTGCAGGCCGAATGTTCCCCGTACCGGATGGAGTGCCATTCGAGAAAGCAGCCTCTTTGCTGATGACTTACGGCACAACGATCCACGGGCTGAAGGACCGCGGCCATATCAAGGAAGGCGACGTTGTGCTGATCCTCGGCGCAGCGGGCGGCGTTGGCCTCTCAGCGGTCGAACTGGCTAAAGCATTCGGTGCACGGGTCGTGGCAGCGGTTTCCAGCGAAGCCAAGGGTGAAGTCGCCCGCAAGGCCGGGGCCGATGAAGTTGTGATCTACCCGCGCGAGGAAATGGACAAGGCCGCTTCGAAAGAGCTCGCCAACGCGTTCAAGGCGGCGTGCGGTCCGACCGGTGCAAACATCGTCTATGACATTGTCGGCGGCCAGTATTCCGAACCCGCGCTGCGTTCCATCGCGTGGGAAGGCCGCTTTCTGGTGGTCGGCTTTCCCGCTGGAATCGCCAAAATGCCGCTTAACCTCACGCTTCTGAAAAGCTGTGACATTTGCGGCGTGTTCTGGGGAGCGTTCACCGCTCGCGAACCGGCGAAATTCGTATCGCAAGTCAATGAGCTGTTCACGCTGATGCAAGCGGGCAAAATCGATCCGCTGGTTTCGGAGACATTCCCGCTTGAACGCGCTGGCGAAGCTATCGCAAAGCTTGAGAACCGTGAAGCGGTGGGCAAACTGGTCGTGACAATCGGGTGAAGCAAGGCGAGCGAGTTGTGCTTGCCGCCAGCCCCGCCCCACCCTATTTGCAATTCACGACTTTCCGGAGGGATACATGACCGACTTTTCCGATCGCCAGCGCGGCGAAGAAGCCAAATTTGCCATGGATGAAGAGACTGCATTCAAAGTGGCGGCACGGCGCAATCGTTTGCTCGGCGAATGGGCCGCAGACCTGATGAACCTTACCGAAGAAGAGACCGACGCTTACAAAAAAGCCGTGGTCCAGGCCGATTTCGAAGAAGCCGGAGACGAAGACGTCATTCGGAAACTCCTTGGCGATCTCACCGCCGCTGATGCCGATGTCAGCGAAGCAGACATTCGCGCCAAGCTTGAAGAAATGACGATCGAAGCCAAGCGCCAATTGATGAGCGATAGCTAAGTCATGCCTATGAAAGGCGCCGATATCGAAGCTGCGATCATCGCTGAGCTGCCAGGTGCAGTGGTCGAACTGACCGATCTTGCTGGTGATGACGACCACTGGGCGGCGAAGGTGACTGCTCCGCAATTCGCGGGCAAGACACGCGTGCAACAGCACAAGATGGTCTACGCCGCTTTTGGCGAGAAAATGGGCGGAGAGCTGCACGCCTTGCAAGTGACCACTGTGGTCCCCACGTAATTCGCAACAGATCAACCAACACCAAAGGCCGGACCAACAATGGCTGAAGAAACCAACGCCCGTATCGAAACACTTGTCAGCGACAATGATGTTGTGCTGTTCATGAAGGGCACTCCGCTTTTTCCGCAATGCGGCTTTTCCAGCCGCGCTGTCGCGATTCTGGATCATTGTGGCATCGCCTATGAGAGCGTCGATGTTCTGCAGGACATGGAGATCCGTCAGGGCATCAAGACATATTCGGATTGGCCAACCATCCCGCAACTCTACGTCAAAGGAGAATTCCTTGGCGGCAGCGATATCATGATGGAAATGTTTGAGGCTGGTGAGTTGCAGACTATGCTCGACGAGCAAGGCGTGGCGAAGGCTTCTTAGTTTTTCGCACGCCCATCCGGGCGCGCAGAGTTCGGCCTAACCGGCCGACGGGCGGTCGCCCTTTGACTACCGTGACCAAGTCATAAGTCTTGAATGTTGTGTCACCCGACGCCGCAGGCGTCGCAAGCGCGACTGCGCATCCGGAGGGGTGGCGCCGAAGGCGTCGGGCCCCCGGAGGAAAGCCAAGTGAGCGGATGTGAACGCCGGCGCTTGAGGCCTTCAAAAAAAGAAGCCGCCTCGCTGCACATTGCGAGGCGGCTCTTTTTTCGGGGAGGCGAAACCCAGAGACCAGGAGAGTCTCGCCTCAAATTGAAGATCACTCGGGGTATGTAACGTGATGCACACCCCGTGCCAAAACACTCGGTCACAATGATAACAGCGACTTAGATGGTTTACGTCGGTTAACCGGATTCTGAAATGTAAAACAAACCGACAGAATTCGCTTGGCATTGCGAGCGTAGGCCTTGGCAAGCAAGAATGCACAGGCCATCACTGGCGGCAATGAGCAAGACTTCCAGCCCAGAGGGCATTCCCGCCGCAACCATCATCATCTTCCGCCGCTGCCCCGACAACGGCGCGCCGCAAGTGCTGATTACCATCCGTTCGCGAACGATGTCTTTCGCCGGCGGTATGGCCGTGTTTCCTGGCGGGCGGGTCGACCCTGCCGATTTTGAACTCGGCGAAGCTTATGTCGCAGGCGCTGACTCCACCATGGATGCCGAGGAAGCTGCTCATCAAATCGCAGCAATCCGAGAAACGCTGGAGGAGACCGGCCTGGCTCTTGGCCTTACCGGCGACATCACCGCGCAAAGCGCAGCCGACGCACGCGCATTGCTGGAAGAAAAGGGCGAACTTGCCCCGGTTCTCGATCAATTCAATTGGTCATTGGACCTTGGGCAGATCACCCCGTTCGCTCGGTGGTTTCCCAAGAACGAGAATATCTCACGCGTTTACGATACTCGGTTCTATCTCGCGGATATCGGCACCGGTGAGGTCGACATCGCGGTCGACAATTCGGAGAATACCCGCCTCTTCTGGGTCAGCGCGCAAGGCGCCCTGGACATGGCAGAGGCGGGAGAGATCAAGCTGATCTTCCCCACCCGCCGCAATCTTGAACGGCTCGCACTGTTCGGCTCTTACGAAGAAGCGCGTGCTCAGGCCGAAGCGATCCCCGTTAAAACGATCATCCCAAAGGTGGACAGTAGCAGCGGCCAGCCGATGCTCACCATCCTCGAAGATGCTGGCTACCCGGTGACCGCCGAATTGCTGGAGAATGTGGCGCGAGGATGAAACTCGTTCAGCGCCGAGCAAAGAGCCTGCGGTTCTCGCGGAAACTCACTACGCGATAGCCGCGCTCGCGCATTTCCTTGCGGTAATCGTGTTTCGCGTCGCGGATTTCCTGATGGTATTCCTCATACGCATCGCGCCGATCTTCTTGATCGGTTGCGCGGCGAAGATCGCTGCGCAGCTCGCGCTTGGCTTCGCTGATGTCGGTCTTGTAATCGATCCACCACTTGTTGCTGTCATTGTTAGGTGACGGGGGCGCGCGATAGCCGTCCACGATGATGCGATCATGCGCCGCGAGCGGACCGGCGACCAAGGTTGCAGTCGCGGCAAGCGCGGAAAGAAGAATGCGGGTCATAGGGTGGTCTCCTGAATTGCCTGAACGACCACACTTGTAATCCCAACCTGAACAGAGCCAGACTCGGCGCGCCACAACAGGCGACCAGCGCGCAAGCCGTGTTGTTGCTGCGATGAACTGACAAGCGAGAGAGTGGCGCGCCCTGCAGGGTTCGAACCTGCGGCCTCAGGATTAGAAATCCCGTGCTCTATCCAGCTGAGCTAAGGGCGCGCTGACCTTCGAAAAGGATTCGCGCCCAATAGCGTGGTTTGCGCCGCGTTCAAATAAAGCTAATCGCGCAATTGATGGATAATCCTGAAACTGACCCGCAAAGCGGCACTGACCCAGCCGCCGCATTCGATACCGATCCCAATGACGGTATCGTATCGACGAGCCATGCTCCGATAACCTTCCGGTATTATGATCTTGTCATGGCCTCGTTTGTGGCGATCCTGCTGCTTTCGAACATTATCGGCGCGGCCAAACTCACCTTTGTAGAGGTACCGTTCTGGCCCGATGGCTGGTGGCCGGCTGCCGATGGCGTATTCATCTACGGCGCAGGCATCCTGTTCTTTCCGCTGGGCTATGTCATCGGCGACATTCTGACCGAGATTTATGGCTTTGCCCGCGCACGCCGTGTCATCTGGACAGGCTTTGCCGCGATGCTGTTCCTCGCTTTCATGAGCTATGTCGTGGTCAGCCTGCCCGCGTTTGATGGCTGGGCCTGCGCCGCGTCGGACACGCTGGAAGTGCAAGGCCAGCCGGATGCTGTTTCAGGATCGATCTGCCAGCAAACCTATGTCTCGGTGTTCGGCAGCACCTGGCGCATCGTTCTGGCTTCGATCACCGCTTTCTGGGCAGGCGAGTTCGTGAACTCTTATGTCATGGCGAAGATGAAGGTCTGGACCAAAGGCAAAGCCTTGTGGACGCGGACCATCGGATCAACCGTGGTCGGACAGGGCGTGGACAGCCTGATCTTTTATCCCGTTGCCTTCCTCGGCATCTGGACCACTGAAGCCGTGATTACCGTGATGATCACCAACTGGCTTTTAAAGGTCGTGTGGGAGGCCTTGCTCACCCCCGTCACCTACATCGTGGTCGGCAAGCTCAAAAAGGCGGAAGGGGTCGATCTGTTCGACACGGAAACTGATTTCTCTCCGTTCTCGAGCGAGAGAAAAACAGCCTAGCGCTTGATCTGCTTAGTCTTCGGGATCTGATCGCAGCTCTTCATCGGGGACGATATCGACCCGGTAATCTAGCTTAAGCCGGCCAGACAAAAGCTTCATGTCTTTCTCTGTCGGAACCCCAAACAGATCGCGGTGGCTTTCGGCTAGGCGCAAAACCAGACTTTGCTTGTCGACCAAGAGGCGACTGACCCGCAGAGAGCGCGGAGATCGTCCGCCCAATCTTCTGGCAAGCCGAACGGCAAGCCCCCATCGGATCGCTTCTTCGAGGGCGTTATCACTCGCCAATTCCCGCACGGCATCGGGCAGATTCAACTGATTGCCATTGGCAGCGATAGCGGCGGCAAGCATTGCGCGATCGGAACTGCTGACGGCGATCCAGCGCTTGTGCAGCGCCCACTCAATCGCCTGAGGTAGCCGCAGGTTCGGTTCGATCTGCATCGATGCCAGCGCCAGCATTGTTGCCGCCAGCCGCAACCGTTCGCTGCCGTGCTTGCGCGCAGGTGCCGCATCAAGTGTCCACGCAGCCATCCGCGCTGCAAGCGTGGGCGGTGCACCGCGCTGAGTCGCAAACACAGAGATACCCGCCAGCAATGGATCTTGAGCCCGCGCATGGGGTTTCAGCTCATCGAAGAGCAGCCCTTCGCGCAGGCCCCATGACGAAAACACAAGTCGGCTCGGTTCGAAGCGCGACATCATGGCTTCGGCCAACACCGAGGCATCGGGCAGCTTCTCAGCCCGCATCGACGAGATTCGATCACGCGATTTCAAGCTATCAATCGTTTCGTTTGCCATCGCCTTGCCAAGCATATTCTTGGCCTCGCCAGGTTCAATTTCGAAGCCATGCGGGTCGGACAACGGATGCCCCTGCTCCTGCATCGCATAGACTGCCATTGTCCGAAGAGTGCCACCGACAAGATAAAGCGGCTTTCCCTTGTCGATCTTGGGCGCGCCCTTCTTGAGCGCTTTCTCCAACGCTTTGCGCATGTCACCCCGTGAGCCCTTGCGGTATTCGGGCAAGCGCAGCGTGCCAAGTGGCAGCGAGATCGCTTCTCCCGGCCCGTCTTCATCGATGGCTATCAGCTCGAGACTTCCGCCTCCGAGATCGGCGACAAGTCCTGTTGCACCCGGGAATGCGCCCGCCACACCGCTGGCGCTAAGCCGCGCCTCTTCTTCACCAGAAATGACCCTGGGGTTTAGGCCCATTTCCTCAAGGGTGGCGACAAAGTCCTTTCCATTGCTGGCATCCCGCACAGCCGCCGTGGCCACTGTATCAACGTCTTCGATACCAAGATCGCTGAGCAAGAGAGCGAACCGTTTCAAACCACGAAGCGCCAGCTCAATGGCCTCGTCAGCGAGCTTCCCGGTTTCGGCAATGTCCCGGCCCAGTTTGGCAGTGACCTTTTCATTCAACAAAGTGGTCGGAGCACGCATGGACCCGCCGAAAATCACCATGCGGACCGTGTTTGAACCAATATCAATTATGGCCCGCTGAGGAGTGCTCCCCGAAAAAGTGCCGTCCCGGTCACTCCTCCGCTTCTTTATGTTCATCCTGCGCGGCCTCTACGCAGCGAAAGCTTGGGAACGCCGCCTGCTTCCAGCGCCCCGCCTCGCCCTGAAAGCGAAGGGTTGGTCATGAAATAGCGGTGACAGTTGAAAGGCTTCACCCCATCATCCTTGGCTGGTTCGACCCGTGAATAGCTGCCATCGGCATGCAGCCACCAGCTCTGTTCAGTGTCGAGCATGTTGGCGAGCAACACTTGCTGCAAAACCTGATCATGCACAGTGCGGTTCAGGATCGGAATGAGCGACTCCACCCGCCGATCGAGATTGCGCCCCATAAGATCAGCAGACGAAATGAACACCGCAGCTTCCGGGCTCGGCATCGCGTGACCGTTCGCAAAGGCATAAATACGGCTGTGCTCAAGGAACCGACCGATGATCGACTTCACGCGGATGTTCTCGCTCAAGTCAGGCACGCCAGGGCGCAGACAACAGATGCCGCGGCACACCAGTTCGACAGAAACCCCGGCATCGCTCGCGGCATAAAGGCGGTCAATAATTCCTTTGTCGGTAATCTGGTTGGCCTTCATCCAGATTGCAGCGGGCAAACCTTTTCCGGCGTTGGCGATTTCCCTGTCGATCCTCGCATACAGCTCCTCGCGCAAATTCAGCGGGGCTATCGCTATCCGTTCCAGTCCATTTGGCTCGACATAGCCGGTGACGAAATTGAACATCTTGGCCGCATCCCGGCACAGCTTGGGATCGGCGGTAAAAAAGCTGAGATCGGTGTAAATCTTCGCGGTGATCGGGTGATAATTGCCCGTCCCGAAATGGCAATATGTGCGGAAGCCATCGTCTTCGCGGCGGACAACCATCGCGCATTTGGCGTGGGTCTTCCAATCGGTGAAACCATAGATCACCTGGACGCCGGCACGCTCCAGCTTGGTCGCCCATTTGAGGTTCTGCTCTTCATCAAATCTGGCCTTGAGCTCGACCACAGCGGTCACAGAAATACCCGCTTCAGCCGCCTCGATCAGTGCCTTGATCACGTTTGACTGGGTGCCAGCTCGGTAGAGCGTTTGTTTGATCGCCACCACGTCCGGATCAGCCGCCGCCTGACGGATGAAATCGACCACCACTTCAAAGCTTTCATAGGGGTGGTGGATGATGATGTCTTTTTCGCGGATAGCCGAAAACGCATCGCCATCATGTTCGCGAATACGCTCAGGATAGCGCGGCGAATAGGAATCGAATTTGAGGTCAGGCCGATCCTCCCCAACGATTTCCGCAAGACCATCGATGCCAATCATCCCATCGGTCTTGATCACGGCAGCTTCGTGAACGCCGAGCTGATCGAGCAAGATTGACTCGGCCTGAGGATCGAAATCATCCTCTAACTCAAGTTGGATCACTTGGCCCCTGCGGCGGCGCTGGATAGCGCTGCGGAAGGTACGCACGAGATCTTCGGCTTCTTCCTCAATCTCGATATCGCTGTCGCGCAGCACCCGAAACAGGCCATCACCTTCGATTGTAAAACCGGGGAACAGCTTTTTGGCGTAGCGCTGAATAAGGCTCGCGATGGAGATGTAGATTGCTTCTCCGGGATCACTCACATTCCCCGGCACGCGAACAAACCGCGGTAGCGCGCTGGGAATCAGGATCATTTCAATCATCTGTTCCTGATCGACATCACGCGTAAGGGTAAAGAGTAGCCCCATTCCTTCGTTCTGGATGAAGGGAAATGGATGCGCTGGGTCGAGCGCCTGCGGAGTGATCACAGGCAGAATTTCATCAAGAAAGAAGGCTTCAAGCCATTCATGCGCCGCACGGCTAATGCGCTTTTCATCGGCGATGTGTATATCGGTTTCAGCCAGCCGATCATGCAGGTCGCGCCAGATGCTCTGCTGCCTGTCAGACAACACCGCCAGCTTCTCTCGAATGGCAACGAGCTGCTGCGTCGGGGTACGGCCATCAATCGCAGGTTTATCGATTCCACGCTGCGCCTGACCGACAAGCCCGGCCACCCGGATCATCATGAATTCATCAAGGTTGCTGCCTGAAATCGAAAGAAACCGCAGTCTTTCAAGCAGAGGATATTGTTCGTTCTGCGCTTCTGCCAGCACGCGCTCGTTAAAGGAAAGCCATGAGAGCTCTCGGTTGAAATAGCTCTCACCTTCCGGAGCAGTCGCCAGAGGCGCAGGTTGAGTCTCAGACGGGAACGCTGCTTCAGCTCTGATGATCGGTTGGCTGCTCATCACTTCCTTGTTCACCCGGTCGCTTCCGAGTTCGATTGGCCGCCTCGAGCGGTTCTAACCATGCGGTTTATTTCGCATGCGCTGTCTGTCGGCAAGCGCGATGTAAATCACCAAATGAGGCTTGTCACACAAATGTCAATTTTGCCGCTAACGGCCAATATTCTTCAGCGTCTCAGACCAAGGATCGGCTGTCCGCAATAGCCGTAATCCCGCGCTTCCCTCTATCATCGCGGCCCAGCTGCACAATCACGTCGATCACGCTCGCCGCGTAGGCAATCGTGTCTGACCGCGTGAGTCCAATACCGGTTTGCATCACCATCAGCGACAGCTGCTCCAGCGCGCCGCGCAGGGAGTTTGCGTGAATGGTAGAGAAGCTGCCCGGATGGCCGGTGTTGATGGCACGCAGGAAGCTAACGCTTTCGGCCCCCCGAAGCTCGCCCAAAACGATGCGGTCAGGCCGCAGGCGCAGGGCTGCCTGCAAGAGCTCGTTGGGTGTGATCTTGGCCTCGCCCAGCTCGCCCTTTACTGCAACGAGCCCCACGGAATTCTCGCCGGGAAACTTCAGCTCGGGAGTATCCTCCACCAGCACAACACGCTCTTCGCGCGGGATTTCTCCGAGCATTGCGTTGAGAAATGTCGTCTTGCCTGTGCTGGTCCCACCAGAGATCAGGACAGTACGACGATGCCGGATGGCTTCGCGCAGATAGTCGATTGGCTGGTGCTGCGGATCAGGCAAATCGATAGGCGTTTCGCCAGCCAATGGCCCCGTGTCATAGGCACCCAAAGGCAGGTCCAGCCGCCGGTGGCGGCGGATCGCCATCGTCCAGTGTTTGCGGCTGGCGGGTGGCCCGCAGAACTGGATACGTGCACCATCGGGCAGAGTCGCACCCAGCAGAGGATGCTCGCGATTGATGCCCTGATGGCTGACGCGTGCGACCTGCTCTGCGAGACGCTGAACCAGCCGGTCATCTATTTCCGGCGTATCCACGCGCTTCATGCCCGGATCAGACGCATCCTCGACCCAGACCTCGCCCGGTCGGTTGACCATGATCTCCGTCACCGTGTCGCGATCGAGCCAGCGTTTGAACGGCGCGAGATAGGCATCAAGATAGACGCTGCGCTCACCCGCACCCATCGCAGCACCTTCATCGACCGTTGCCGTGCCAGCGCTTGAAGAGAGGTTATGGATATCGGCAGTCATGGCGTCACTAAACGATCCTTTCAGCTCACTGGCTGACTGTGCTGAAATCGAGATCACGGGCGGTAAACACGCGGATCGGTTCGCCCATCTTCACGCGGATCGTCGGGCTGATTTCGCCATCCTGCTGCGCAGCAATTCCGGCAGCGCTTTGTCCCGCTCCGCCCAGGACTACCGATGTGCCGCCCGATGCAATGGCGCCCAAGCCGCCGATCACTGACAACAGCATGGAAGAGCCAAACCGGCGGAAGAAGTGATTGTCGACATCCCCGGCAAGCCCGGTTGTGCCGTCGAAGGCAACTGCGGGTGAAGCTATGTTCACCGATGCGCCATCCGGCCTGATCAGCCGGGTCCAAATCACATAAGCGCGCTTCTGCCCCTGCTGCACGCCGGACTGATATTGACCGATCAGACGCGATGAACGCGGCACCAGAACACGGCTGCCATCAAAGCTGCGCACATCCTGGCTCACGACGGCCCGAACATATCCAGGCACATCGGTGTTGATCGCGGTTTCGAGGATCGCGGGGATCATCGTGCCTTCAGTCACAGTGGTGGCAGGATTGGTCATTGGCCGCGCTTGCACGGGAGCGCCGCCCACACCTCCAATACGGCTCGCGAAAGCGGCTGCAGAGCCGCCTGCTCCTGTATCTCCGGTGCTAGTCGCCGCACCTGCGGCAGCACTTACAGCGCTGGCAGCATCATTCACCCGTATCGAACTGGCTGCGCCACTTGCATCATAGACCATGGTCGGGCTGGCATATGGATTGACCGCGGGTCCAACAGCCGCTGTTGGCCGGTTGGCTAGGATCGGCGCGGGCGCCGGGTCTGGTCGAGCGGGCGCTGGAACGTTCGGCTTCGGAGCAGGCACCTGCGTATTGGGAGCCACCGCTGCCGCTTGCTGAGGCTGCGAGACGTTGGCATTTCCAATTGGTTCCGCCGGAGCGAGGCGCGCTGCATTCATGCTCCACAAAGTGATAGCCCCCAACCCAAAGACAATCGCAACCCCTGCGGCGGCGCCCAATCCTTCAGTCTTGGTTTTTCGCTCCGCAACCGGGGAGAACCCGCTGCGGCTCGCGAGATCGATCACATCAGCGGATTCAGTTTCACGCGGATCGCCTGATCCCGCTGAACCATCGCCGCTTTTTTTGGGCGGAAGACGCATCGCAAGGCGCATCAGCTTTGCTCCTTAATTTTGGTCTGTGGTTGGCAGAGCGTAGTCATCATCGTGAACCTCGTGCCAGATTTCTTCGTTTGCCGGATTTCGCTGCGTTTGCAGGAGCCGTTCCGTTGTTCGTTAGCGTCGCGGTTTCGCCTCCGGCGCGCAATATGATCTTGCTCGGCACCATATCGAGCACCACGGTCTCGCCGCGGACTGTAAAGTTCACCGGGCCTTCGTCACCTTCGTGATTGGTCACGAGGATAGCCGGTATGGGTGTGCCTTCAGGCCATGTCAGGAACACTGCCTCGCCATTGTCGTAGGTACGCTCAGGCAGCAAGTCAGCTTCGCCCTCTCCCGACCATGCGAAATTCAAATTGGCGGGATCCGCCACTGCGTAAGGATCATTGGCTGCTGCCAGCTCAATCGCATTGGCGCGTTCCTGCTTGGCAGTCTCCGCAGCGGCAAGCCGCGCTTCTTCCTCGGCCTTTTCAAGTTCCGGATGGCGGAATTGCAGCACGTATAGCGGCGAATTGCGCGGGCTCGCCACCAGATCAAACAGGTAGGTCCGCTTGCTTGTGACCACAGTAAGATTGGTTGAAGCGGTTGGCGCCAGCGGCTTCACGAACAGGATTGTCTGCGCCTTGTTGGGCTGCACCTGCCACGATTGACTATCGCCAATCGCCACGTTCTCTATCGCTTCATCTTTGGCGAATTTGATCGTGGTCTGGACCTTCACCTTACCGGGGATGCGTACAACTGCGGACTCATCATAAACGCGAGTCACAATGCGTGGGTCGCCCTGCTTCGAAGCCGTGTCTTGGGCGAAAGCCGATGTTGCCACGGCGCAAGACGCGACAAGCGCCGCAGCCATCAAGGGAAGCCGAAAAGTGTCGGCGCGGATCATTTTGCTTTCTCCGAACTGCGCGAAATTTTGCCCGCGCCCACCGAGCGGAACCGATTGCCGATCCCGCGTGTGCGGGAAGTCGACGGATTGAGCGGGGCCACCTGACCCCCACCAGAAGAAGTGGCGTAGACTCGTGTTTCTCGGGTCGAAACACTTGCAGGGCCAGTGTCGTTCGCCGCCACCGCCGTTTGCGTGGGGGCGACATCCATTCGACGCTGACCCGCTGCCGCAACTGCCGCTGGTGCGACCTGAGACGCACGGTCTGGTGCAGCAACGGGCGCGGTTATCGTGGGCGGGCTCCGCATTGTATCGACACCGTTCTCGCTCGCTTTTGACGGAACGAGACCGAACACCTGCCAGCCTGCAACCATGCTCGACGTGACTTTCACCACCATGAACATCAGCGCCACATGGACAGCGCCGACGAGGAAGAACGCCATTGCCGCTTGTTGATCAATCTGTCCGGGCTCCGCGACAAGCGCTGCCAGGATTGGAACGGCTATCTCCAGCATGATGGAGCCGCCCAGGACCGCGAACAGCGGAGCGAGCGAGAGCATGACCACACCTTTAAGCCATCCGGTAAACAGCCCACGGGTGCCATTGAACAGAGCCAGCACCACAAAGATCGGACCGACAGCCAGCAAGAGTGCAAGGCCAATTCTGGCCGTCACCAGCAACCCTACTGTCCCAAGCAACAACAGCATCGCGCCGAGCCACATCATTCCGGGCGGCGAGAACGCCGCGATATCCACCTGTCCGGTGCTGGCTTGCTGCACGGCCAGAAAAACCACGTCGAGCTTTTGCGCGAATGTGTAAGTTGCCGAACCGTCAGAACCTGTAATCACTCCGGCAATCTGGTCCGGCCCCAGCACGAACAGGTTATAGAACACAGTCGAAAACGCGACATAGCTGGTGGCGAAGGTCAGCACCAATCCCAGTGTCATCATCTTGGGCAACAGGGCGCGCACAGACAGATTTGATCGGCCCAACATCAAGCTGATGCCAAGGAACGCAACAAAGAAGATCAGCAGCGTCGTCAGCACCACTGCCAACTGGCCATCGGTGCCGAAGATTCGCCCAAACGCCTGCTCGCTCATTTGCGACGCAATGCAGTCGACAGCTGTCAGCGCCGAAGCGACGCCGGTGCCCATATCCTGAGCGGCGAGATCGCAAGTCGTCGTCATTCAGCCGCCTGCCAGACGGGATGCCCGTCTTCATCGACTTCGCTAGCGCCATCAGGCCAGGCCTTGTTGGTCAGCGCCGGATACCACGCGCTTGGCTCATCCCCGACTGCTTCGCGCAGCAGATCAAGCCGCCGCACCGATGCCTCACGGCCCGAAAGGATCGTCAGCACTTCCGGCGCGCCGGACAGGTCGAGCCGCACCACGACACTCGCATCGGGCTGGCGGACGAGGAAACAGCGGCTGTGCGCAGGCAAGGTGCGGATCAGCGCAAGCTCGTGCTCGGTCAGGCCGAACCCGTCGCAGTAATCTTCTGGCCGTGCGCGGCTGTTGGGCATGAACACCATGGTTGCCGTCTGCTCCACCAGTGCGGTCGAAATGCGGCTTTCCAGAGCATCTCGTGCGGACTGTGTCGCAAACCCGACCAGTGCGTTGCGCTTACGCAAAGTCTTCAGCCAGTCGCGGATACGCGCAGCAAACACCTCATCATCAAGCGCTTTCCAGCCCTCATCGATCAGGATCATCGTTGGCTGTCCATCGAGCCGTTCATCGATCCGGTGGAACAGATACATCATGACTGGCGTGCGCAGGCGCGGGTTTTCGAGCAATTGTGTCATGTCGAAACCGAGCACGCGCTGGTCGAGATCGAGTGCATCGCGTTCATTGTCGAACAGCCAGGCATGCTCGCCGCCATCCCCTCCAGGGCTTCCGATCCACGCACCGAGACGATCGGCAAGATCGCCCGGCTCGGGCCGCTTGGCTCCGGCCAGCAATTCCTTGAAATGCCGCAGTCGCCGCAGGCTGGCATCGTTCTGATACGCGGCATCGACAGCCGCGCTGATCAGGGCGAATTCTTCAGGGCCGTCAGCTTTCAGCAGCACGCCCAGCCAATCGCGAAGGAACGCCTTGTTGCTTGGTGTGTCCGGCAACGAGAGTGGATTGAACCCTGTCGGCTCGCCTGGATTGATACGGTCATAGCGTCCGCCAATCCCGCGAATGAACAGTTCCGCGCCGCGATCCTTGTCGAACAGGATGGTACGCGGACTGAATTTCTGCGCTTGCGCCGCGAGAAAGTTCATCACAACCGTCTTGCCTGACCCGCTCGGCCCGATGACCGAAAAGTTACCGAGGTCGCCGTGGTGGAAGTTGAAGAAAAACGGGGTCGCACTGGTCGTTTCCAGCAGGGTGACTGCATCGCCCCAGTGATTGCCGCTCGCCTGCCCAAGAGCAAAGCCGTGGAAGCTGCCGAAGCTCGCCATATTGGCCGATGAGATCAGAGCGCGGCGGACAATGTACTCTTCATTGCCGGGGAATTGCGCCCAGAAAGCTGGCTCCAAATTGGTGTCTTCGCGCACGGCGATCGCGCCCGTATCAGCGAGAGCAGCGGAACAGGCCGCGGTCGCATCATCCAACCGATCAAGTGAGCGTTCGCGCACCAGAACCGTCAGATGGTGATCGCCAAAACCAACGCCGCCATTTCCCAACGCATCGCGCGCGGCCATCATGTCATTGCGCTCAGCGGCGGCTTCTTCGTCAACCGAGCGCGACCGCCTCAGCGCAAGGTCAATCCGCTCCTTGGCTGTCGTCCGCTCGTTCGGCGCGTAGCTCTCCGTCACGACCATTTCGTAAGGCAAGCGCAGCAGGTTATCGAGCAATCCAGGAGAAGTAGCTTCGGGGTAGTCTTTGAGGCCAAGAATTGCTGAGAAATCCGGCTTTCCACTGCCCCGCAATTCCATCGCGTCCAGGCCAAAACTGGCGCGGCGATAGGGGAGCATGTGGCCGATATCGGTATCTTCCGATGGCCGCCGAACTGGTCGCATCTCGCCATTGTAAAGCGCGGAAAGCAATTCGAGCATTTCCGAATTGGTTCCGCCCTTCTCGCTGCCCGGTGTCTGGTAGTCGCCCAGCACCGCTGCTCCATAGGCGGACAGCGAAGCGACGAGCCCGGTGATTGCTGCCTTGAGGCTGCGAACATCCTTGGGATCCGCTTCAAGCTGCTCATTCCCACGCCGCGAGAAAAACCGGCTAGCGCGTTCCGGCAAGCCCGTTTTCCCGCGAGCGGGCCGGCGGATCAGAGTGATGAACTGGTCGTTGATGAAGAGAGAACCGCCCGCCAGCCGCTCTTTCCAGCGTGCATCGATGTGGCGTGACAGCGGGTCTTCAAATTCCGCGTCCAGCTCAACCTCGACCCTGCGGCGGATGACGTGGTGAACCATCACAAAGCGCGCATCGAGTGTGGAACGCAGCATCACTTCGCGGGTCGCCGCATGGGCATTCAGCGCGTCGGAATCTTCGGTCTCGAAAAGCAGACCCGGCACCTGGATCGCCGACATTACAGAGCCATCGCGCAGCAGCACAGTGTTTTCGTCAATCAAACGCTCATACGGGAGGCGATCGCCGACACGCGCTTCCTTTGCGCTCCACGCGGCCGGGCCAATCCATTTTTTCACGTCCGGCCTCCTTCAGTTCGGGCCAAAAAGTACGTCACGGGGCGTAGCTGTTACAGCCCCAGCGCTTGTAATTCGGAATGCGCGGGCATTTCGAAACCTTGGTGATCCAGAGGTCGAAAATGCGCGGCTCACGCAAAGAAGCGAAGTAGCCGATAACGTGCATGATCGCCGGTACGGGTAGTATCCACCAGCTCTTCAGGATCAGAAATGCGATCGTCGTCACCATCAGATTGATGATGAAGAAGTTCATCGTAACGCCCGCAAACATCTGCGGACGTGTGAGTGCTCGGTGCACCGGATGACGGACGAGATCGCTCATGACTGCGCTCTATCCAGCAGCCGCCTGAATACCGGCGACAATCGTGGTCGCGCCGAACAGGATGAAGACGCCGACGATCACGGTCGCTCCAAACCGCCAGTTCATCCGGCCAGTCAGCATCATGAAGCCAATGGCAGCGACCGCCATCACAGCGACCGTCGTTGCCACCGTTCCCAGCAATGTCCCCTGCAACCACGCGAGCGCATTGACGATCGGGCCAGCCCCTTGTGGGTCAGCTGCCTGCTGCGCGAAAACAACGGTCGGCATGAGCAGGAGTGCCAGCATGGCGGCCATGCGAGCTGGCAGGCAGAACAGCGATGTCATCAAATCAGTCACTTTCTCAACTACGTAGGTTCTGTTCATTTGGGTCCGCCGCTGTTCAATCATTGTCCAGCAGGCCGAGAATGGCTCGCGAGGCGCCCCATGATCGCCGCGACATAAAGCCGGGTTTCACGGATGTTCGGAATGCCATTGGCGCGGATCACGCGGCCCGGCCCTGCATTATAGGCGGCCAGCGCTTTTTCGAGATTGCCATCGAAACGGTCCAGTTGTTCGCGCAGGTAACGGGCGCCGCCTTCAAGGTTCTGCATCGGATCATCGGGATCGACGCCAAGATAGCGCGCCGTTCCCGGCATCAATTGCGCCAAACCGCGCGCGCCTGCATGCGAAACGGCGTTCTCACGCCAGCGGCTTTCCTGCCAAACGAGCGCTTCGAGAAGACTGGGGCTGAGATCGAAGCGCTGCGAAAGCTCGGCTATCTTGGCCGCATAGCGCGGCGGCACAGCAGCCGCGTGCGCGGCGGTGTTGGCAACAATACCTTCGGGAATGACAAAGCCGTCCAGATCAACCGGAGCGCTTGCGGCAGCGGCGAAGTCAGTGGCAGGCGCAGAGAGGCCACCGGCCACCCAACGGGCACCGTCAGCGTCCACTTCCATCACATCCGCTTGTGCAGGCGCTGCGGCCAATCCGAGCGCCATAACCAGCGGGGCAGCAATGCGACCAAACCTCGCGCGTGCGAGAATCATTCAAAGGCCCTCCATGCGGTCCCTTTGTCTATCCTAAATGACATAAGGGTGACAAATCGACCGCGTAGCCTGACAGGCCGGGCGTGAATTGAAGCTGAGCAATAAAAAACGAGCGGGCGATTTCTCGCACTCCGCTCGTTTCATAGCTGTCATCGACAGCGATAAAGTCTGGGTTTAGTCGCGCTGAGCAACCCGGCTTGTCGTTGTCATCCGCAATTCACCGCGGTTGAGCATGCCCATCGCCTTGCGAGCCAACTTGCGCGAATCCGTCGCGTTGCCATCGGCAGTTTCAAGTTCGTGCGGTTGCTGGCTAACCAGAGCCGCTTCGAACATCTCACGCGCTTTCTCATCCTTGCCGATATGCGCATAGGCAATGCCAAGATTGATGAGCAGAGCCGGATCATCCGGTGAAGTCGCGCGCTGGATCTCCAATGATGCGATTGCCGTGGTGGTTTCGCCGCGAGCCAGCTTTCCAGCAGCCAGCTCGGTTTCTGCCACGTTTTCCTGAGCCGCAGCCGGTGCACCAGCGATGACCGCGAGCGAACTTGCCGCAGCGAGCGCGATAGCAAGAGCCGATTTGGTCATGTGTCTATCTCCTGTGTTCTGTCACCATTGTGAAACAAGATTCACAGAATTGCAACATAACTGACACATTTCAGCGAAATAGCCACAAAAATCGCGTACCATATTGTTTTTATGATGTAATTTTTTCGTCGTATCGTAACATTTCTGACTTTTTTTCGAAGCAATGTCGGAACTTTCCGTCATCCCAGAGTCATAATTTCGAATTTGCCGCGATTGTGTAACGCTGAAAGAATTCTGTCATGGACGAGCCCTACCGACTCTTCAGCGCATCACTTTGCGCACCAACGATTCTCGGTTTTTTGAGGGGACCGCTCGCTGTGAAAAATATTACTCGTACATTCGTCTTGGGTTGCAGCATGGTCGCTCTTGCTGCCTGCGGCGCTGACGAAATCGTCTCGCCTGGCACCAGTGGCGACATCATCATCAACAATCCGTCGCCGTCGCCTTCGCCGAGTCCGACAGCAACAGGAACGCCTACCGTAACACCCGCTGGCGGTTGTCCAACCATCAGCACTGCCGCTGGCCTAACAGATGCAGGGACTTTGAGCGGTCCAACCGGCGAGTATCGCGTCTGCACTCTGCCTTCGACTTTTGATGTCGATGATACACTGCCGTTTGTAAACGGACTGGTTTATCAGATTGAGAACCGTGTGAACGTCGGCACCGATCAGGGCTTCAACAGCACTGGCACCGATGTCACGCTTACCATTGAGCCCGGCGTTATCCTTTACGGCCAGGGCGAAAGTTTCTTTGTCGTGAACCGCGGCAATACGATCGAGGCCAATGGAACGGCAGATCGGCCGATCGTATGGACCAGCCGTGACAATGTTATCGGCGTCGCCAATGAGAACAGCCAAGCGCAATGGGGCGGAGTCGTGCTGCTCGGCCGTGCGCCCGTATCGGATTGCTCAACGCAGGTCTTCAACACAGCCGCCAATCCGAATGCCAACGCACAGTGCGAACAGCAGCTGGAAGGAACCGTTGTGGCGACGCCATTCGGCGGAACCGACAGCGCAGATAGCTCTGGCTCTTTCACCTTCAACCAGATCCGTTTCTCTGGGTTCGAACTGCAGCAATCGAACGAATTGCAATCGCTGACCACGGGCGGAACGGGGACGGGAACGGTGATTGAAAACCTGCTCTCGTTCAACAGCTCGGATGATGGTGTCGAGTTCTTCGGCGGATCGGTCAACGTTCGTAACCTCGCTGTCATCGGCGCTTCGGATGACTCGCTGGATGTCGATTCTGGTGCGCAAGCCAATGTCGAAACAGTGGTTGTCGTTCAGCGTTCGAACACGGGTGACAGCCTGATCGAATTCGATTCGCCAGACGATCTCGCCGACGGAACTCCGGGCAACGCCCTGCCGCAGTCAACGCTTCAGGTGAACAATTTCACATTCGTGCAGCGCTCATCCTCATCCAGTCAGGCTGTCCGGGCGCGCGGTGGCCCTGCCCTCAGTCTCACCAACGGTGTGATCGACGTCGACACCGCTGACGACGTCTGTATCCGTATCGACGAGCAGATTACTCTCGCAGCCATTATCGGCTTCGACTCCGTCGTTTGTGATGGCGCGAACCGCCCGGTACGCGGTTCGTCTGGTGTCACCGATGCAGAAGTCCAGGCAGTTGTCGACGCCGGCACCAACAACAATCTGCTGGCGACACTCACACTCACTAACACGTTTGTGAACGGCTCTTTTGAAAACGGCATCACCGCGTTCGATGCGACGGCACGGTCGAGCTTCTTTACTGCTTCCACCTTCATCGGTGCGGTCCAGTCCGACCTTTCCGCCGACTTCGGCGATTGGACCTGCAACTCGGCGTCGATGGATTTCGGTAGCGCGACCGGCTCCTGCACATCGCTGCCGGTTTACTAATCGCGCCTTTTGAATCGAGGGAGGCGCCGCCACATCGCGAGCGCCTCCCTTATTCGTACTAACGAGCCAACAAATGCTCGTGGATTTCTAAAGACCTATTCATGAGGGGGTCTGGAATTATGTCGACTGGCACGCGCCTCGCAGGGCTGCTGCTTCTTACATCGTCGCTCACTTTTCCCGCGGTACTTCACGCACAACAGTCTGAAGACCCGCAGGCCGAAGAGGCTGGTGATGACCTGACCGAAGAGGTCGCGGACGCGCAGGAAGAAGAATTCGAACAACCCGATATTTCTGTACCGGGCGGCGGGATTATCGTGACCGGACGGCGCAACCGCAATCCGGAGCGTTCATCGACACAGGTTCTCAACGTCCTTTCCGAAGATGATATTGCGCGGACTGGCGAAGGCGACATTGCAGGTGCTTTGGGACGCGTAACCGGACTGTCCGTCGTCGGCGATGGCCGCGTTTTTGTGCGCGGTCTTGGTGATCGTTACTCGCTGGCGCTGCTGAACGGTCTGCCACTTCCGAGTCCTGAGCCACTGAGCCGCGTCGTTCCGCTCGATATCTTCCCGACCAACGTGATTTCTTCGTCGCTGGTTCAGAAGACCTATTCGGCCAACTATCCCGGCGAATTCGGCGGTGGTGTGATCAACCTCACAACCAAAGCCGTTCCTGTCGAGGATTTCCTGTCGGTCAGCTTCTCGGTCAGCGGCGACACCGAAACCACCTTCGAAAACGGTTTGACCTATTTCGGTTCGGATTGGGATTCATTCGGTTTCGATAATGGCAACCGCGATATTCCGTCCAACTTGCAGGCTTTCTTGGACAGTGGAGAACGCATCGGCGCAGTTCCGATCGAAGTATCCGAAGGGATCGCCGGTCAGTTAATGCCGCTCAATCTCGTAACACTTCAACGCGAAGACAGTCAGCGTCCGAACTTTTCGGGTTCGATAACCGGTGGCCTGACCTTCGATCTGAGCGATGATACCTTCTTGGGGATTATTGCGACAGCCTCGCTCAAGAACAGTCTGCGAAATCGCACAGTCATCAGCCAGGGCGGCAGCTCTGACCTGTCCGAGCTGTTTCAGGATTTCAGCACCTTCATCACCGATGAGAACATTCTGGTGAACGGGCTGATCAGTTTTGGCCTGGACTTCGGTGACCACACTGCCCGTTGGACCAATCTTTACATACGCGACACCTTGAAGACTGCGCGCCTTGAACAGGGCACTGACGTACTGCCGGGCTTCGATGGCTTTGATTTCCAGAACCAGCAGACAGCTTGGTTCGAACGTCAGTTGATCGATACGCAGCTTGTTACCGAGTTCGACTTTGGTCGATTGGATGTCGACCTCCGCGCTGGCTATGCCCGAACTGATCGCGAAGCCCCATTCAACACCAATGTCAGCTACACACGGACAAACATTCCGGGTGATCCATTCGGTGATTTCTTCGTCGCATACTTCAACCAGCTTTCTGATGCTGGGATCACGACGGTTTCATTCGACGACCTGAAAGAAGAGAACATCTTCGGCGGGCTGGACCTGTCGTATGAAGTCACCGACACATTCTCAGTTACGTTCGGCGGCTCCTACACCGACACCGATCGTCGCTCTTCGAGCCGTGAGTTCCGTCCGTTCATTACTGGCGACGTGCTCGACGATTCGCTGGTCCCAGCGCTTGGCCTGCGTCGTCCAGGCGACATCATCAACGGTGCAACTCTGGCAGGTTTCAACTTAACCCTAACTGAGGCCAGCCCGTTCCCGGTATTCGACGCCGCGCTTGAAATCTATGCTGGCTACGGCCTGATGCGCTGGCTGCCGACGGATCGCCTCACTCTCGAAGCGGGCCTTCGTTATGAGGATGCGACGCAGACGGTTGACCTTGACCAGTCGATCTTCAACTCCCCGATTGCTGGCGCGACACCAACCAATCTCGGCAACGATTACCTCCTGCCGAGCGGCACGATCACCTGGGAGCCGATAGACGATCTGCAACTGCGCTTGTCAGCCTCGCAGACCATCGCCCGCCCACAGTTCCGCGAGCTGGTTGAGCAGACCTATTTCGATCCGGAATCGAACCGTCGTTTCCGCGGTAACCCGTTCCTCGACGACAGCGAGCTGATCAACGTCGAGGCCCGCGCCGAGTACTATCTCGGCGGGCCAAGCCGCGTCAGCCTCGCCGGGTTTTACAAAGAGATCGACAACCCGATCGAGAACACTCTGGTTTCCGCGTCAGGTCAGGTGCTCACCAGCTTCGCCAACGCTCCGTCGGCTGAGCTGTATGGTGCGGAGCTCGATCTCGTCTACGGGATCGACCTCTTCAATCTGGGCGGCACGTTCTTCGAAACGAAGCAGCTGCTGTTCATCGCCAACTACACCTACACCCAGTCCGAAATCTCGGTCGGCGAAGGTGATATTGCTCCTGTCCCGGGTAACCCGACGCAGGCCGCGAACCAGCTGTTCGACGATGGTGCGCCGTTGGTCGGCCAGTCGGACCATGTCGCGAACTTCTCAGTCGGCATTGAAGACACCGAGAAGACGCAGCAACTCACATTGCTGCTCAACTACGCCAGTGAGCGCGTAACCACTCGTGGTGGCGCCTTGCCGGATGTGGTCGAAGACCCCGGCCTGACCGTCGACATCGTCGCCCGCACCGAGCTGGACCTGATCGGCAAGGGAGTGGAGTTGAGCTTCGAAGCGCGCAACATCTTTGGCCGGGACAACTTCGAGTTCCAGCAACTCGGTGACAACCGGATCGAGATCAACACGTTCGAGGTTGGCACGTCCTTCTCGCTCGGAGTGAAGGTCGAGTTCTAGGCCAGGACCAGAGCCTCAGCGCACCGAAACCTGATCCATCGGCGGGAGCGGCATGCCCATTCCCGTCGGTGCTTTAGGCCGATAGGGGCCTTCAAGCGCGGCGATCTCTTCATCGGTCAGGCTGATATCCAGCGCTGCGACCGCGGCTTCGATATGATGCGACTTCGTCGCGCCTATGATCGGCGCGGTCATGGCAGGCTTGGTGAAGTGCCACGCTAGCCCCAGCGTCGCCATCGAAACATCGCGCTGGTCAGCCATATCGGCCAGAGCCGTGATGATTGCCCGATCCGCTTCGTCTTCGTCCTTGTACAGCATCTTGCCGACGCCGTCGGTTTCGCTGCGGACGGTTGTCTCGCCCAGAGGCCGCGCCAATCGACCACGGGCAAGCGGGCTCCATGGGATCACGCCAACGCCTTCATCTTCGCACAGCGGCAGCATTTCCCGCTCTTCTTCGCGGTAGAGGAGGTTGAGCTGGTTCTGCATCGAAATGAACGGTGTCCAGCCATTAGCCCGCGCGGTTTCCTGGGCCTTGGCAAACTGCCACGCATACATTGAGGATGCACCGATATAGCGCGCCTTGCCCGCCTTCACGATGTCGTGCAGCGCCTCCATCGTTTCTTCAATCGGCGTCACGTCATCCCAGCGATGGATCTGATAGAGATCGATGTAATCCATACCAAGCCGCGTGAGACTGTCATCGACCGCCTGCATCAGACTCTTGCGCGAATTCCCTCCGGCATTGGGTGCAGGACGCCAAGGGAAGTAGGCCTTGGTCGCGACGACTATCTCGTCCCGATGCGCCATGTCATTGAGCAGCTTGCCCGTCATTTCTTCAGATGTGCCGCCTGAATAGACATTGGCAGTGTCGAAGAAGTTGATCCCCGCTTCAAGCGCTGCACGGAAGAACGGGCGACTTTCCTCTTCGCCGAGCAGCCAATCGCCGTGCCAACCCTTGGTCGTGTCTCCATAGCTCATGCAGCCAAGGCAAAGCGGCGAAACCATCAGTCCGGAATGGCCGAGACGGGTGAACTTCATGGTGCATTCCTCTCCAACACGCCCAACGAGCGTTTACAGTGACTTAACCGAGACATGGACCGCATGTTACACGGTCCAAGGGCAAAACTCTCGCTGATTGGCATAACAGGCAATGGGCTGCATGCCAGCGGGTTTATATGACAAGAGAGGCCGTCTTTGTTCATGCCCTTACGCTACAGCGTCTAGCCCGCGTAGGAAATCCAAAGCCGGGTAGCCTGACTGGCACTCGCTGTCGCTGAGGTGATCGGTTGTGATGAGGGCAAGCAGCCTTTTTTGGGACAGCTAGCACAGCGTTCGGTCTGACAGCGTAGTTTACTCAAGGCGGACTTTGGGCACTGTATTCCCGAATGACTGCTTACGACCCAGTTTCAGTAGTTAGGGGCAAGTCCTTTTGCGCCCCGGTATCAGCCCA
>JBCBHD010000007.1:0-25852 GCA_038526115.1 Pseudomonadota bacterium
GCCAGCGTTTGCTGGACGACACTCTGCAGTACGTGAAGGAACGGGAGCAATTCGGGGTGGCCATCGGCAGTTTTCAAGCGCTGCAGCACCGGCTGGTGGATTGCTACGCCAAGCTGGAACAGTGCCGTTCGATGTTGTTCCGCGCTGCCCTGACTGACAGTTCAGACACTGCCGAGTGGCAACGTGCTGCTGCTGGAGCCAAAGCCTTTATCGGCGAGAATGTCGACGCGATCGCGCGCGAAGCCGTGCAGATGCACGGCGGCATGGGCATCACGGATGAACTCGCAATCGGCCATGCGATGAAGCGCGTGATGGTGCTGGCTCGGCTGTTTGGCGACACGGACAGTGTCCTCGCCGAATATGCGCAGGCGGCCTGAGTGGGCCAGAAGGACAACGACACGATGGGCCAGAAGATTGATCCGAACCTCTGGAGTGATGACGCAGAGCCGCATTTGATGGGCGGGAAACTGCCCTCTGGCGAGATCGTCTTCCCCATGCCTCAAGGAGACGCCGCAAAGGACGTTGAGCCCTTCAAGCTCTCGCGCACAGGCACTTTGTGGTCCTGGACTACGCAAGGCTTTCTGCCGAAGCAGCCCTATGAAGGGCCTGGTTCCGGACCGGACGAAGGCCCGCCAGACTTTGTTCCGTTCTTGCTCGGCTATGTCGAACTGCCGGGCGAAGTGATTGTCGAAAGCAGGATCGTGGGGGCAAACCTCGAAGACCTGCACCTCAACATGCCACTTGAGTTCTGCATCGTCCCGTTCAACGCGACGCATGACACTTTCGCCTTCCGCCCTGTCGCACAAGCCGAGGAGCAAGCCGCATGAGCGAAAATGTCTATATCATCGGCGCAGGTATCCATCCGTTTGGCCGCACAGAGGAGCGCTCAGGACGCGAGCAGGGTGTCTTCGCCGTCCGCGAAGCGCTCAAGGATGCGGGCCTCGAATGGGCAGATATGGAATGCGCGTATGGTGGCTCGGCAGCGGCTGGCAATGCAGACATCATGGTCAATGAGCTGGGCTTGACTTCTCTGCCTTTCACCAATGTCGCGAATGGCTGCGCAACAGGCGGCAGCGCTTTGGTTGCCGCACAACAGGCCATCGCCAGCGGGATGTACGACCTCGCGCTTGCTGTTGGTTTTGACAAGCATCCACGCGGAGCATTCAACGCGAAACCATCCGACTACGGTCTGCCCGAATGGTATGGCCAGACCGGGATGATGCTGACCACCCAGTTCTTCGCGCTCAAAATCCAGCGCTACATGCAATTGCACGGGATCAGCCGGGAAACGCTCGGCCGCGTGGCTGAAAAAGCGTTTCGCAATGGTGCTGTCACGCCGCATGCTTGGCGGCGGAGCGAGATTGATCTGGAAACGATCATGAATGCGCCGATGATCAATGATCCGCTGACAAAGTTCATGTTCTGCGCCCCCGCGGAAGGCGGTGTGGCGTTGATCCTTGCCAGCGAGAAAAAGGCCAAGGAACTCGGCGCTCTGGGGGAAGGAAAAAGCGCCAAGATCGCCAATATCGCCGTGCGCACACGCCCGCCTGACAGCTTTGAAGTGTTCCAGGCGGGTGTGAGCATCAAGGAAGGCGGCAAGCCCACCGTTCTCGCCTCACAAGCTGCGTTTGAAGGAGCAGGTATCGGCCCTGAAGACGTCGAAGTTGCGCAGTTGCAGGATACGGAAAGCGGCGCCGAGATTATGCATATGGCCGAAAATGGCTTCTGCGCAGATGGCGATCAGGAAGAATGGCTGGCCAATGGTTGGTCAGAGCGGGGCGGCAAGCTGCCGATCAACACAGACGGTGGCTGCCTTGCCTGCGGTGAACCAATCGGCGCATCGGGTCTGAGGCAGGTTTACGAAAACGTGGAACAGCTTCGCGGGCGTGCTGGAGAACGGCAAGTCACCAAACCGCACGGTGGCGCACCCAAGACCGGCTACAGCCATGTCTATGGCGCTCCCGGTCTTTCCGCCGTGGCAATTCTGGAGCGCTGAGAAATGGGGAAGATGACCAATAAGGTCGCGCTGGTTACCGGAGGCGCCGAAGGAATCGGTGCCACGGTCGGTCGGATGATCATCGCCGAAGGCGGCTCTGTGCTGCTGTGCGATGTGCAAATCGACAAGGCCCGCGCGCTCGCCGACGAGCTTGGCGAAAACGCCGCGGCGTTTGAGCTGGACGTGCGCAACCTTGATCAATGGCACGAAGCCGTAAAGGCCGCGCAGGACCACTTCGGAAAGCTCAATGTGCTGTGCAATGTCGCCGGCATTTCTGAGCCGGGCAATGTCGTCGATGGGCCGCTCGATACGTGGGAGAGGACAATCGATATCAACCTCAACGGTCCCTATTACGGCATGCGTGCCGCTCTGCCTGCGATGGAAGCAAACGGAGAGCCGGGAGCGATCGTCAATATCGGTTCGATGATTGCAGTGCGCGCTGCCGCTTTTGTCGCAGCCTACAGCGCATCCAAAGCCGGTCTGCTTGGCCTCACTCGAAGCGTGGCACTGGATTGCGCCGAGCGCGGTGTGCCGATCAGAGCGAATATGGTCCATCCCGGCGCCATCCGCACACCAATGTATGATCGCTATAAATATTCAGGTGCCGATACGCCGGAGAATATCGAGACCAACTTCGCCGCGACACATCCGATGAACCGCATCGGCGAACCAGAGGAAGTCGCGAAAGCCGTAGTCTTCCTCGCCAGCGATGAAGCCAGTTTCACCACCGGCTGCGACTTTACTGTCGATGGCGGCGGAAGCATCAGGAGTTAGTCACCATGGACATGCCAACCAGCCCTCAGGCCCTCACGCGGATCGACGCCCACTTCATTATCGGCGGCAAGTATCACGATATGGACACGCCGCGGATCGAGATCCTGAAGCTGCTCGCCGAACATCCGCAAGTTCGCACCACCGTGTCGTGCGACTATTCCGGGCTTGAGCGGCTCGACCAATGCCGGTTCCTAGTCACCTACACCGTCGATGAAATTCCGACCAAAGAGCAGACCGAGCAAATCCGGACTTGGCTTGAAAATGGCGGCAAGTGGCTCGCCCTGCACGGGACGAATTCGATCCTCACATTCACCGAGGATGGCCTGGTCGATGCGCCGGAAGACACAAGCGGTGTGATGGAGTTGCTCGGCACGCAGTTCAAAGCCCACCCGCCGATTGGCCCGTTCGAGGTAGAAGTGTTGGATACCGAGCATGAGCTCAGCAAAGGCATCAGCAATTTCGAAGTGGTCGATGAACTCTACATCACCACAATCACCAACGACATCAATGTCCTGATGCAGACAACCTTCGAGGGCGAGGCGACCGGGTTCGTCGATGCTGACTGGCCCGAAACCAAAGTGCCGATCCTCTACACTCGCGACGTCGGCAAGGGGGAGATCGTCTACAACATCCTCGGCCATTGCCGCGGCCACTACGACCTGCCGGGAATGCAGGATTTCTATCCGCACAAGGAAATGTGCGCGTGGAACTACGACGTATACTACGACATGCTCCGCCGCTCGATTGCTTGGGCGATGCGGGAAACCGGCGAGTAAAGGGACGCAATCGCCATGGACATGAACTTCTCACCCGAAGACACCGCTTTCCGAGAAGAGGTGCGCGCATTTCTCTCCGAGAAACTACCCGACCGGTTGAAGGATGGCGCGCGGCGGACGCCGGGCGTGTTTGTCGAACCCGATATCGGGATGGAATGGCACCGCGCCTTGAATGACCGAGGCTGGGTCGCGCCGCATTGGCCCAAGGAAGACGGCGGCACCGGCTGGACTCCGGCGCAGAAATACATCTTCGAGAAAGAATGTGCGCTCGCCGGCGCCCCGTCGATCTCGATCCTCGGCCTTCGCCTGGTCGGTCCGGTGATCTGCGAATTCGGCACGCCCGAGCAAAAGGCCCGCTTCCTTCCGCGCATTCTCTCGGGCGAGGATTACTGGTGCCAGGGTTATTCGGAACCCGGCTCAGGTTCGGACCTAGCTTCGCTGAAGACGGCAGCGCGCCTGGAAGGCGACGAATATGTCGTCAACGGGTCCAAGATCTGGACCACCCACGCGCATCACGCCAACTGGATCTTCGCGCTCGTTCGCACCGACAATTCGGGCAAGAAACAATCGGGCATCACCTTCCTGCTGCTGCCGATGGATCAGGACGGAATCGAAGTGACCCCGATCCACTCCATGTCGGGCGATCACGAAGTGAATCAGGTGTTCTTCTCCGACGCGCGCACCAGCGTCGACAATCGGATCGGTGAAGAAGGCGCTGGCTGGTCAATCGCCAAATTCCTGCTGGAAAACGAACGCGGCGGATCATGCTTTGCACCGCGCCTGATCCAGTCGATTGAAAAGCTCGAACAGCTGGCGAAGGATCAGCCTTCCGGGGTGAACGGCGCAATGGCGCACGACACCCGGTTCCGTGATCGCTTGGCTCGTGCGCGACTGGAAGCCGAAGCACTGGAATTCACCGAACTGCGCATTCTCGCAGAGCTTGCAAAGGGGCGCGCACCAGGACCGCAAACATCTCTGGTGAAGCTGCTCGGTGCGAATATCGGTCAAGAGATTGACACTCTGCGCCTCGAATTGCTTGGCCCGGATGCCTTGCAATTGCCGCTTGAGCGCCCGCTCTATGGCAACGAAGCGCCTGAACCGGTTGGCAGTGAGCTCGCGCAGACTGCCATGGGCCGCTATCTCAACAACCGCGCTTCAACGATCTTTGGCGGATCAGACGAAGTGCAAAAGAACATTATTGCAAAGACCGTGCTTGGCCTGTGATGGCTTAGGCCTGCCACCTCTCAAGAAAGACACACAATATGGACGTATCGAAGCTGATGTTCCGCGATGGCTTGATGGATGGCGAGCGCATTCTCGTAACCGGAGGCGGGACCGGTCTTGGTAAAGAGATGGCAGAGGGTTTCCTGAAGCTGGGCGCGACCGTCTATATTTGCGGGCGGCGCCAGAATAAACTCGATGAAACCGCTGCCGAGCTGATGGAAGCGCATTCCGGTTCTTCGGGCGGAAAGGTCGTCGCCCATGCCTGCGACATTCGCGATGCCGATGCGATTCATGCCATGGTCGATGCGATCTGGGCCGATGGCGGCGCGCTGACAGGCGTGGTCAACAACGCAGCCGGAAATTTCATCAGCCGTACCGAAGACCTCTCGGTCAACGGCTTCAACGCCATCGCCGATATCGTGATGCGCGGCACGTTCTACGTTACCCTCGATATCGGCAAGCGGCTGATCGAGGAGAAGAAGACCGCAAGCTTCCTCTCGATCCTAACCACCTGGGTGTGGTCGGGCAGCGCTTTCGTGGTTCCATCCGCCATGTCGAAGACTGCGATCCACGCAATGACGCAGAGCCTTGCGACCGAATGGGGTCGCTATGGCCTGCGCTTCAACGCCATCGCGCCGGGCCTCTTCCCAACCAAGGGCATGAGCGCGCGCCTGTCACCGGGCGGACAAGGCGGCAACTCCAAAAACGATCTCAACCCGATGGGCCGCGCAGGCGAGATGCACGAACTTGCGAACCTCGCGGTGTTCCTGATGGGCCAAGGCGCGGAGTATGTGAACGGCCAGACCATCGCCATCGACGGAGCAGGCTACCAGGCGAATGGTGGCACCTTCTACCCGCAGCTTCACGCGTTGGGCGACAATGAATGGAACATGATGCGCGAAATGATCAAAGGCACAAACGCCAAGGACAAAGCCGACCGGGTGAAGGGGTAAAAGACAATGAGATACACTTTGGCAATGGCCGCCAGCCTCGCGCTTGTCGCGTGTTCGGATGATGCGGAAACAACAACCGCTGATGCGCCATCCAATGCAGCGGCGGACGCCTCAGGTCCCAGCGACGACACGAAAGATGCAAGCGGCATCCCCGCCACGACCGTCGCCTTGCCGATGGACCTACCGCTCGCGCCGGAAAGTTACGTGTCGGGTGATTCGATCAACGAGTACGATTTTCAGGGTACGCCCATGGCGCAATTCCGCCTGAACTCGCGCAACCCGTCTGCGGACGTGCTGAGTTTCTACGCCGCAGCTCTGGAAGAGGCAGACTTTGAGATTGCTTCAAGGAACGAGGATGAGGGTGGCGGTATGCTCAGGGCCACACGGGCCGATGGCTCTCAAGTGGAGCTGCACAGCATCAATTCCGGCTCCAGCGTTGCCGAAGGCGAAAGTGGGACAACGTTTACCGTGACCTTTGGGTCGGAAAGTCAGTAAGCGGTCAGATCGTCGCGATGATCGGTCACGGTCATCCGCGCCATGGTGCCACATCGTGCGCGCAGCGCGAGCGAAAGCAATAGCCTAGAACATCGAGCACTGCTGGATAATCGCAGATCCGCTGGTTTCGATTTCAACTTGAGCGTCAACTCTGCCCAAAGCGCGGTCATTGAAGCTGACGCTCGAACCATCCACCTTCGCGCCCGCTTTGCCCATGAAAGCCAGAGTCAATCTGTCTTCCAGGGATTTGTAAGCAGCCTTTTGCTGAGCGGAGCTCAAATTCTGAAGCTTGTCATCAAAGCACTCACACTGGCTTTCTGAGGCCTTGAAGCCCAGGTGTCTTGCGCTTTGCAGATAATCGGTATCGCACTTCGCGTAGATTTCGCTTCTTACGTAATCCGGTCCGACCGAAGGATTGCCAGTGTCAAACAGGAAAAACGCGCCAGCGCCTACCGCCAGGACAGCTGTGATGCCGAGTTCCAATCGCATGAGTCGTCTCTACGCCGTTGTGAAAGCTTCACGCCGTTTAACGCAGGGACGGTTAAATTATCTCTTCGCAATGGTTTGAGCGGATGGAGGCTGCCCACCTGATGCGACTTGCCGCCCGAGAGCGGGAGGCTCGATCAAGTCGGACTTCGCAAAATAGTCAATCACTTCATCAGAGACCTTTCCGAACACCTCAACCGTTTCCCCTTCTGGAAATGTTGAATAGAGATCACCTCCCTCGGCAAGGAATCCGGCCACAGCGACAGTTACTGTCGCGTCGTCACCGATCTCCTGCCCGCCAACTCGCAGATCAACCAAGCGATCGCCAATCGGGCGCGACAAATCGTATTCGAGCCAAAGCCCAGAAGCCTGCAGCAAACCGCGCTCCAAAGTCAGTGATTGCTCCAGAACTTCGCGCAATTGCGCGCCGGTCAATCGGACCTTTACGACGGAATCGACGAACGGATAGACGTCGAGCAAGTCAACGCGGGATACAACACCGCCAGACAAATCCTTACGCAAACTGCCTGAATGGACAAATCCGATATCGGCCCCAGCCGCCTCTCGGTAGATGTCAGCAAACAGATTGCCGAGCGTCGATTCCTCAATATATCGGCGGAACATGATTTTGCTGGTTCGGCCAACTGGCTCTCGCAACTCGGGGAATCTCGCCCGATAGGCTTGGATTTTCTCTGCTATTCTCCGATCCGGCTCGAGTTCGTGCGACACCACTGGGAGCAGTTCTCCATTGTAAGAGGTTATCCCGCCATTCACTCGATCAAGAGCCACGCGCAGGATGCCAAGATGTGTGCCCTGCCCATAAGTCTGCATGATGATAGTGCCGGTATCAGGATGAATAACAGGCTTCGGCGTACCCGCATCACTGTGACCGCCAAATATGACATCGATACCGGGAACCGCACCCGCCAAGGCAATATCGGCTGCTACGCCTCGATCAAGCCGAGGATCTGATTCCGCATCGGTCTGCATCGGCGCGGTCTTTCCCTGATGAGTAAGGACCACAATAAGATCGACTTCGTCACGCAAAGCTTCGACTGACCGGCGCACGGCGATAGCCGGCTCGATCACATCGAGATCGTCGATGAATGAGGGAATGATCGCGGTCGCTGCGTCCTGACCCATTATCCCGATTACACCAATCCTCACCCCGTCACGCTCGATAATAGCATGCGGCTGCGCGAAAGGATGATCAGTGTCCTTGTAAAACAGGTTCGCACCAAGAACAGGAAACGGCACCCGGTTCTTCTCCCATTGCAAAACCTGTTCGCCGTACTCGAATTCGTGGTTCCCGATGGCCATGGCGTCATAGTCCATCGTGATCATCAGCTCGAAAGAAAGGCGGCCATTGGTTAGCTTGGCCAAAGCTCCGGTGAAGATATCCCCGGCATCGAACAGGAAAAGGTCCGGTTCTTCTTCTCTGATCTGACCGATCATCGTGCTCAATTGAGCCAATCCGCCAATGCGCTCGACATCTTCAAGCCAGAACGCCTCAATCGGGTCGTACACACTCTCAAAGTCATTCGTGAAAAGCAGCGTGACGACCTCATCCGATTCAGTTGAGGTAACCTCTTCCGCCAAAGCGGGCACAGTCAGAAATGCCGCGCAAATCGCCACACAGCATTGGAAGACGGGAATCCGCTTAAACCGCACCAAACGTTCTCCTGTCGGCAAAAGTCACTCAAGCATCGTCAGAGTCTCGTCTAACTCCGACCAAACTCCTCTGCCAACCTCTGAGCCGTCTTGTAGTCGGGCTTCCCATTGTTCAGCCGCAACGATTGGTCAGTGAACACATAGAGCCGCGGGATCTTGTAGCCTGCAAGACCTTCGCGTGCATGGCCATCGAGTGTATCCTTCAGCGCTTCCGCCGCAGGACCTTGTGGTTCAACAACGGCAACAACCTTGCGGCCAAAGCGGGGATCGGGAAGGCTCACGACGCGCACGTCCTTTATCGACGCGTGGTCAAGCAGAACCGCCTCAACCTCCTCAGGAAAAACCTTTTCGCCGCCAGTGTTGATGCACATATTGTCGCGGCCGATAAACTCCATCGTCCCATCCGCGCCCCATCGCGCGCGGTCACCGGTCATCAGCCAGCGTTTCCCATCGATTTCGGGGAAAGTTTGCGCATTTTTCTCCGTCTCTCCGAGATAGCCGAGAGGAAGCGGCCCGGTGCGGGCGACGATGCCGACACCATCTTCTCCGGGTTTGATCTCTTGCAGGTTCTTATCGAACAATCTGGTTTCGCGTCCCGGCAAAGGCTGGAACTTGCCGCCTCCCGTTGAGCCAGCAGCGGTGGTGATAACGATGCCGGTGCCAGAACTTTCGGACGAACCCAGTGCATCAATGATTGCCATTTGCGGATGATGGCCGATCAGGCGTTGCTTCACAGATTCCGAAAACACCGCGCCTGAGCTGGTTATCGAACGCAAACTGGCGAGCACCTGCGCTCCGTCGCCACGCGCATCAAGCCGGTCTGCCAGCGGGAGCGCGAAGGCATCGCCGACGATGAAAATCCCGCGGGCGCCCAGTCGCTTGATTTCATCGAGCGCGAGGTCAGCATCAAACTTCTCTGCTGGCAGCAAGGCAAGCGTGCCGCCTTTCAGCAAATGAATGACACCGGTGAATTGCCCTGCGCCATGCATAAGCGGGCTGAGAAGCAGCATCGGCGACGCACTCGCCGGGTGATCCGGCCCAATCGTGGCAGCGCGCTCCACCTGCTTCGGCAGGGAGTCGGCGATGAAAGGAGGCTCGCCCAATCCCGTTTGCCACACGGATATGCTGAACGCCTGCCACGCTTCAATCATCGGCCACATGACCGCTTTCGGCATCCCTGTGGTGCCCCCGGTCGCAGTCAGAAACAGTGCCTGAGGGTCATTATGGATTATGAAATCCGGCGACAGCTTAGACTCCTTGAGCTCTTCCCACGCTTCGCTACCTACATCGACCGTCAAGCCACCATCCGGCATCGCTGCTTCACCGATCGCCGCAAAATCGCGTTCGGTGAACACAGCTTTCAATCCGAACCTCGCAAAAATGTCTGACAGTTCACGCGATTTGTAATGGTAGTTCACGTTGACTGGCACGACACCGGCTTTGATGCATCCGAAATAGGCAAGAATGTAATCAGGATTGTTGCGCAGCATCTGCCCGGCAATGTCACCTGACTTCAGCCCGCGAGCGCGCAAGCCCGCTGCGATACGGTCCGTTTGAGCATCCAGCTCTCCCCAGGAAAGCACACGCTCGCCATGAATCACAGCCGGTCGATTGGGCTCGATCTGGTGCGCCAACGCTTTGAGCGCCACTCCAAAGTTTTCGCCCTGCCACATCATTGCCGGAATCTCCTTTAAAGTGCTGGTGGCGTACCTGTCGCAAACCCGCAATGCCCCTGCGTAAAGTGTGAGGCGAATCAGACGGACTGGTGTAGGCTGCGCGCGGACGGGAATGGCGAGGAGGAGAGGAACCAGCCAATGGCAACCAACGTGATTGAACTGCGTACGCCGCAGGGACGCGAGCATCTCGAAGAATTGCTTGAACAGGTAACGATCACCTGTCCGGAAGATATTCACGATGCCGCTGTCGCCCTTGCGCGTTTTTCGCAGGAACGGGGCATGCAGGTCGCCGTATGCGACGACATTTCATCCAAAGAACCGATGGTCGATGCCGAAGGCACGATTCTTAACGCTGATATCTTTCACTGGCTCGATGATGGAGCACGCTGGTGGGAAGATCATCGCTTGGCATTGCATTCGCCTCTGCCACGCGCATGCCGGTATGAAAGCGAACCCTTCTGGGTGAACCAGCACGGCTTCAACACGCGGTGGCGCAATTCCTATCTCGACGAGCTGGACCTCGCCGATTTTGAGAAGCGGTCTTTGTGCAAGGCAGCGATTGTCATCCCGGTGCATCTGCCATTCGGCCAGATTTCGGCTAACAGCTTCATCAGCGTGGACCGTGAGAAAGAAGATCTTTCAGAGGAATTTGCGAAGTACGGATCTTTGTTTTCGCAAGTCACCCGCCGGTTTGTGGCGGGCTATGTCCAAGCGCATCGGACCAAGCGTCGCATCCCTTCGGATTGCGTCTTATCAAAGCGCGAAGTCGAATGCCTGCGTTGGGCGGCGATCGGCAAAACCGACAAGGAAATCAGCATGATCCTTGAGCGGAGCCACGCGACAATCCGTTACCACATCCATCGCGCCGGCGAGAAGCTGGACAGCGTCAACCGCGCCCAGACGATCTTCAAGGCTGGTCAGCTGGGATATCTGGGGGCGAATAGCTAGGACAGTTTGTCTTTCGCGCCCGCAGCGATGTGGCCTTCAGGCCGCGTGAGCGAGGATATCGCGGCCCGGATGGGCTGCGAAAAACAAAAAATCTCCTAACCCAAACTCCTGAGCGGCTCGGAGCCATCCCAATCCTCACCGGCCTGTTTGATCATGGCGAACAGGCCGGGGCCGGCCTCGCCTTGCTGCAAGATCTCAACCAGACTTCCCGGTCCTAGCCCCGGATCGACATAGATCACTTTGCTGTCGCCTAAGGCGCCTTCGATTACGATCTCGGCACCCTGTTCACGGCACACCCGATACGCCTCTTCAAGATCGTCCACGAGAATGCAGACATGGTGCAGCCCGTCATTCACATCAGCGTATTCGCCGGAGTAGATTGAAGGATGATCGCCTCGCGGGCGGATCAACTCAATCTGGATATCCCCCCAATATGCCAAAGCGAGGTCGAACACCGCCTCGGTCGGTTCTCCCCGATACTTCATTCCTTCCAGATGGATGCCTTCCATCAGAAAAAACGGGCCAACGCCCATCACCTGCGTCCAGTGTTTCACTGCAGCATCAAAGTCTTTTGGCACGAAAGCCAATTGCATCACGTCTCCCAGCCCGGCGATGCCATCCTTGCGTGCCATTGTTCCTCTCCAATCCGATAGTGTGAGCGAGGGGCAATCCTGTGTGATATTCCCGTGTGCGAACACTGCATAAAGTGCGAGGATAAGGGATCGAGACCCGCCATGAACGAGATCAAAGACGTCAACCGAGACGATCGCTGCCCAGGCATCAGCTACACCGATATGCTGAACGGTGATACGCGGACGCCGCCCGATTACCTGTTTGAAGAGACGGTGGCGGAGATGGGCGACGAGCCGATATCCGTCGATCCTTACATCAGTGAGGAGTTTGCAAAGGCCGAACGCGAAAAGATGTGGCCCAATGTTTGGCTTTTCGCCGCCCGCGAAGATGAAATGCCCGACCCCGGTGATACGGTTGTGTTCGAAGTCGCGGGTAAGAGCTTTCTGCTGATCCGGCAGAAAGACGGCGGCGTCCGCGCATTCTACAACGCCTGCCTTCACAGAGGTCGCAAACTGCGGACCGAATGCGGACCTTCGATCCAGCTGCGCTGCCCGTTCCACGGCTTCACATGGCGCAATGACGGGTCGCTGAAAGAGATCCCGAGCGAGTGGGATTTCAAGCATCTCAAAGACAAGAACATGGACCTGCCAGAAGCCCGAGTGGAGCTGTGGCAAGGTTTCGTGATGCTCACCGAAAATCACAACCTGCCAGATTTCAAGACTTGGCTCGGCCCGGCAGCGTCGCATTATGAACGCTATGATTTCGAGAACCGCTACACCGGCATGTGGATTCAGAAACGCATCCCAGCCAACTGGAAAGCGACCGCCGAAGCTTTCATGGAGGCCTGGCACTCGATCGTCACGCATCCACAATTGCTGCCGTTCCTCGGCGATGCCAACACGCGCTACGATCATATCGGCGATCACTTCAACCGTGCGATCACCCCTTCAGGAGTTCTCAGCCCGCACATGAAGGGCAAGGATTCAAACTACGTTCTAGAGAAAATGAACGAATTTTCGGGCGGCGATGACGCCGACACCAACCGGCGCTTTGCTGCAGGAGAAGAACCCGCAGACGGATACGATCCAGCCGATCCGCTCGGCGCGCGCAAGGTGCTGGCGGAAGCCGGGCGTCAGGGTTTCGCCGAGCAGTATGGCTACGATTATTCAGATGCCTCGGACAGCGAGATCCTCGACAATTTCACGTACAACATCTTCCCGAATTTCGCGCCGTGGATCGGTTTCCTGCCGACATTGGTTTATCGTTGGCTGCCGGATGACACGCCCGATAGCTGCATCATGGAAATCCGCTTGCTGTTCCCGACGCCCAAAGGCGAGGAGCGCCCCCGCGCTGTCGAGATGACATTCATCCCGGATGATGAACCTTTCGCATGGGCTGCCGACAAGATGGGACCGCAGCTCGCCAATGTCTTCGATCAGGATATGTCGAACCTGCCGCATGTGCAGACAGGCATGAAATCGATGCGAGACGGCATGATGGAGCTTGGCCATTACCAGGACAGCCGGGTTCGTCATTTCCAGACGACATTGAAGAAATACATCGACGGCGAATTGCCAGCCGTTAAGTAGCTGTCGCCATGACTTTTTCTGTCGATCTCAAAGGGCGCAATGCGCTTATCACTGGCGCGTCGTCCGGTCTCGGTTCGCGCTTTGGCCGCATTTTGGCAGCGAATGGCGCCAATGTCGCTTTGGGTGCCCGGCGCAAGGACCGGCTTGAAACGCTCGCCGCAGAGATCGGATCGCAGGCGGCTGCCATCGAAATGGATGTCGCGCGCGAAGCCGATATCATCGCTGGTTACGATGCCGCCGAAGCCGCTTTCGGCACGGTTGATACGGTCATTGCCAATGCGGGGATCGACGGCGCGGGCATGGTCAATGATATCTCCGAAGAGGAAATCGAGCGCACGCTCGCAATCAATCTCAAAGGCGCAATCCTAACTGCTCGTGAAGGCGCGAGGCGCATGATGGCTGCGGGCGTCACCAAGGGCCGCATCGTGATGATCGCTTCGATCACGGCGTTCGAGCCGTCTCCCGGTCTTGTTGCTTACTCCGCCAGCAAAGCGGGCGTTGTGCAGGCCGCGCGCAGCATGGCCCGTGAATGGGCCCGCGCTGGCATCTGCGTGAACACCATTTCCCCTGGATACATCCGCACTGCGATCAACGATGCGTGGTTCGAAACCGAGCCGGGCAAGAAGCAGATCGCAAGATTTCCCAGACGCCGCCTGATGGCTGAGGAAGGCCTCGATGGGCCTCTGTTGTTCCTGAGCTCAGACGCGGCAGAATATGTGACGGGCGCTGATTTCGTACTGGATGACGGGCAGACGCTGTAGCCGGAAAGAAGGCGCTTCCGAAGAGGCTATTGCGGTATGTGAAGCCGCAATTGTTCAAGGATCGCAACCGACGTCTCGGCAATAGCATCCGCCTTGCTTGTGGCCTCGAAGCGGCGCCCGAAAGCTCTTCTCTTCGCGCCTGAAAGAAGGGCCGCAATCCGGAATTCAAAGTCATAGCCCAGCGGGGCGAGATGCTTCCCCAGCAGCTGTGCGTGTGTGAAGAAAGGGATCGAGCCTCCATCATCTTTGCCGCTGAGCGTATCAATGAACCATTCTACGCTGCCATTGCCGCCTTTCGGCAAAGTTCCGTCTGCGTTGCCGGCGATTGAATCATCCGCGAACGAGATCAGGCCAGCAACTGACAGAATATCCGGGTTTTGAGTGATGATCGCTTTCGTTTGAGGTTCAGTCGGCTTCACGCCAAGCCCCAGCCAATCGAGAATGGCCGCCAGGGGTCCGGGAACTGCCGCTTTCGTGCCGGAAATGTCGGGAGCGAGCAGCAATGTGGGCTGCTGCGCATTTTCAGTAGCGCTCTGCGTTATCAGGATCTGAACCAACGAGATAATCTTGCAACCGATGCTGTGTCCGACCCAGAAATGCGGATAATCGGGAGCCGAGACCGGGAAAGACAGCTGAGCAAAAACGTCTTTGCGTGGTTGCACAAGGCCTTCTGCGACTTTCGTGTGATTGAAAGAAATCGGGAAGGTGAAGGCAACGATGTTATATCCGCCTTGGAAAAGTCCTTCGAGATACTCCTCATAAAACAGCGTCGGGCATCTTTCGAAGATGGCTCCACCGTAAAATTCGATCACGCCCCTGTTCGCAGGGTTTCGCGCGACCCAGGCGCTGCCTACGCGTTCAAATGTGGGCGTTTCAGGCATGGATTTCCTCGCGGGCTGGTGCGTGTTCAAACAAGCGCATGAATTTCGCCGCGATTTCTGGCCATTGCAGGTCGGCGGATGTTGCACGCTCGAAGGCAGCCAGCTGCAACTCCTTTAGCCGCTCTCGATTGGCGTAAAGCTCTTCCAAAGCGGCGGCGATATCGGCTGCATCGGAGATTTTCGCCTCGGTCGAAACACGCGGATTGATGCCAATATGGCTGGGCTCCACCAAAGCGGCCGCATCCTGCCAAAGCTCGACAGCCGTATCGTGGCCGGTCATGATCTGGGCTCCATAAGCAGCGGCATGCTCAAAAGAGACAAGCCCCCACCCTTCCCCAACGGATGTATTTATACCCACATCGCACGCATTGTAGATGAGGTTGAGGTGCGAATCCGGGATTGAAGGTATCGTGGCAGACCGGCTTGAAATGACGAGCCGATCCTGAATCCCGAAATGGTCAGCAAGCCTTGGAATATTCCATCCCGCATCTTCCAAACCCATATGCAGATAAAGCAGGACATTGTCAGGCTTGCCGCGAGCAAACCGGGCAAAGGCATCCATGGTGAGGTCAATACGTTTGCGCGGCTGATTGCGATTGGCGTTCAGAACAACGAACGAGGTTTCAAGATCCTTCAAACTCGGTAACAGTGCGCGCTTGGCTGCCAACCGAGGATCTGGAACTCCAACTTTATCCAGCACTTGTAGTCCATCAGGGTGGCGATCCAGCGGGCAGAAGACATCCGTGTCTACGCCATGCGGAATTGTGCTGAGCGTAGGCTTTCGCCACTCTCGTTCGGCGGAACGCGCCGCTTGCTCAATGGCATCGCACACCATCCGCGTGCCGAAATCGGTGTAGCCCACAACGTGGTCTGCCACATCGAACGCTTCGACAAAGCCGGGGTCAACCGGACCGCCATCCACCGGCGTGTAAACCACGACCTGTGCATCGCCGCGGCAATGGCGGATGGCTTCGAGTGTCTGGTTCAACACCCACGCATCATTCACCGCAAAGATCACGCTCGGTTGAAAACGCTCAATGAGTTCAGCAGCCCGACCAATGCCATAATGATCCCCACCACTGGCCGCGGGATAAATGTCCCACGGATAGGGGTGAGGATCACCGTGGTAATTCAGCCCGATCTGCTGGATCTCATAATGGTCTGAAAAGGCAGCAAGAAGGGCGTGCATCACCCGGGCAAACCCGGTTGATGCGACCCCATCGCCTATGGCCAAAAGCTTGGGCTTGGGAGATCCTGCTTCGATCTCGTGCGTGACGTCATCCACTGAAGGTGAAGGCCGTACCGCCAGTAGGGCTTGGCATGCTGTAGGCTGCCTCGCTTGTGTCCATTCCCGATCCGGTGTTGCCCGGTTCGAAGAACACCACCCGCGTCTGAGCGGAGATGTTGAGCGTCACCTTGGACCCGTTATTCGTGCGAATCCTCACATAGCCGCGAGCGACTGGCCCGGTTTTGACCAGCGACGGGTCGAGGTAATTGGGGATCACGCCTAGCAGTATGGTGCCGGAAGCAGGGATAGTTGGCAGGTCGGTGTAGGCCAGCGCACCCGAAGGTGTGAGCTTGCCGAAGCCGATACCGGACGGCGTGAAGTTTCCATCCAGCAACGGAGGCTGGGTGTTGGTTATGGCGAGGAAAGCAGGCAGGCCGCTGATCGTGGGTGAAGGCGCTCCCAAAACGCTGGAATCTTCCGTCACGAATGACACCTGAATTCCAGACGCAGCGTTTCCTGTCGTGTTGGAGAGATAGAGGAAATATCCCTGAAGCGAGGTGGGAACCGTGAAAGGCAGGCCTGACCCGGCCAGCTCTGGCGGCACGAAGTAGGATCGCAGGACATCGCCCGCTTTCGGGGCATTTTCGGGAACTTCTTCGGCTGCGCCTGCTGAGGGTGAACCGCTTGGGCCGATAGGTTGGAGGAGAACTTCGAACGAGGAGACAATCATAGTACTTTCCTCTTTGTAGGACGCTGGGAATGTCGATTTGGGATTACGCCACATTAAGCGTGCGCAAATAAGGATTCTCGGCGACCTCGATTTGCCCTAACCTATTTCACTAAATCTATCCAACTAAACTTTTACTTTTGTTGAATCTTCATGATTTGACACAACAAATTTAAAATCGAAATATGCGATGTTAGTATATTATTTTCAGGGTGATTACGTAATACAGTCATTGGATTCGCTGTATCGAGGGCAGAATATTCATCGATTGCCTGAAAAGGCACAATAATCGGTGCATCAGGCAATCTGCTGGCAAAAGTATGCTGTTTCCGCGCAGAGACATTTTCCTACACGTTTCGTGCTCGCTACCTTTGCGGTGGCTCTTTCAAACTGTTGTTCCCAATCGCCGATGCCGATGCGATGCCGACCACTATTCGCGGAAGGTTACATCAAAGCCTGGCGATGAGGCGCTTTTCCCAATGCTGTCAGGCACTTCTTGCACAAGGGAAGTTTCTGAAAAGCCGTCTGCTCCTGTCACCCTTCCGGGTCGATCATCACGCTTTCGCAGCCACTTCCGCAGCATCGAAGTAGTGAATGCGCAGCTCTTTCAGCAGCCTGCCCTCAAACGTTCCGGCCTCGTTGACCGTCTGGCTGAAGGTTTCGCCGGTACGCTTGGATGTCATGGTTAGAGTGAGCACAGTCACCGCCCACGTGTCGCCGCCGGTGATGTCATGAATGTCGACCTTGGCCTCAGCCCAGGTGCCATACATCGCCGCCGCGCAGCGTTGCAGCGCGTCTTTGCCGCGCCATTCCCCGCCAAACGGCAGGCACTCGGCTTCGTACAGCACGAAATCCGGGTGGAGCAGACTTTCGACGGTATCCCAATCCCGCGCCCCCGCTGCAGCGTAAACGGCGGCCTGCATTTCACGAGGCGTGCATTCTTTCTGCCCTACCGCGTTGCTACTTGAGGGCACAGCCTACTCAATCGTCCCGACGAGATCGCCGACCTTGTATTTCTGCCCCTCTTCGCCGGTGGGGCGGATCACTCCGCCAGCCTGCGCTTCGATCTCGACTGTCGTTTTGTCGGTTTCGGCGGTGTAGATGATGTCACCCTTGGCGACTTCCTCGCCATCACCAAACATCCATTCAGACAGGGTCACTTCAGTCGCGCTCATACCGAGCTTTGGAATGCGGATCTCTTCAGCCATCGTATCGTGCCTTTACGCCTTGCCAACGCTGGCTTTGATCTGCTCGACGATCTCCGCCTTGGTTGGGATCCAGGCTTGTTCCAGATGCGTCGCGAAGGGAACGGCTGCGAAGGTGCCACCAATCCGTCGGACCGGACCTTTCAGATTATCCCAGCACTTCTCCTGGATATTCGCAGCGATTTCCGCACCGGTTCCGAATGGACGGACAGCTTCGTGAAGGGTCAAAGCGCGACCTGTCTTGCGCACGGAAGCCAGCACAGTCTCTTCATCATATGGCGCGATAGTGCGCAGATCGACGACCTCGACACTGATGCCTTCCTTCTCAAGCTCACCTGCCACTTCAAGCGCGTCGAGCACTGTGCGGCCATACGTGATGAGGCTGATATCGGTGCCTTCCTTCGCCACCGCTGCCTTGCCCAAAGGTACTCGATAGCCGGGGCCGGGATCCTCAGATGTCAGCCCGTAACAAAGGATATTCTCGATAAAGACCACAGGATCATTAGCGTCGATGGCAGAGCGCATCAGACCCCGGGCATCAGCCGCGTTCGAAGGCGTGACGACATGCATGCCCGCAACGTGAGCAAACCACGCCTCGAGCATGTCTGAGTGTTGCCCCCCGAACCCGACACCAACACCGGTCGTGGTGCGAATCACAATCGGACACGGTGTCTGGCCGCCCGACATGAAACGAAGCTTAGCCGCGTGGTTGACGATCTGATCCATGCACACGCCAACGAAGTTCATCAGCATGATTTCAGCGATCGGACGTTGCCCGGCGAGCGCTGCGCCAACTGCCGCTCCGATGATCGCGGTTTCCGAAATTGGCGTCGCACGGATGCGGTTCTCCCCATACTTTTCGGTCAGACCGGATGTGATCTTGAACACCCCGCCACCCTGTTTCGCGGCAACATCCTCACCGAGGCAGAAGACACCATCATCTTCGGCCATAGCCTCGTCGATTGCGAGATTGAGCGCCTGCGTCATCGTAATTTCGGCCATTACGCAGTCTCCTCAAGCACGTCTTTGTAGATTTCATCGGTATCCGGCAGCGGCGCATCCAGTGCATGCTGGACAGCGGCGTCGATCTCAGCGTCGATTTTGTCGACAATGGCATCAAGCTCTTCTTCGGTGAACTGCCGTTCCAGCATCACCGCGCGCAGCTTGGGCAGCGGGTCTTCAGCCTGCATTTCTGCAATGTGCTCTTCGGGCATGTAAGAGAAATCAGAGCCGAAGAAGTGCCCCATCATCCGATAACACATGGCCTCAACCAGCACCGGACCTTTGCCGCTACGAGCGTGCTCCACCGCCTCTTCCATTGCCGGATAGATCTGGTTCACGTCGTTCCCATCGACCGTGACGCCTTTCATCCCGTACGATGCGGCACGCGATCCAATATTGGGGCTGTCGGTGTGATCGGCATAGGCAGTGTGTTCGCCATAACGGTTGTTCTGGCACAGGAAGACGACTGGCAGCTTATACAATTGGGCCATGTTCATTGCTTCGTGAAAGCCCCCAATGTTGGCAGCGCCATCGCCGAAGCTCACCAGTGTTACCTTGCCATCGCCATTGTTCTGGCTGGCCATGGCTAGACCGTTTGCGATTGGCAGGCCACTGCCGACCACACCGGTCGTTACCATGATCCCGGTGTCGGGATCCGTGATATGCATTGTCCCGCCTTTGCCCTTACAAGTGCCAGTCGCCTTGCCGAGACATTCGCCCCACCACTTTTCGATGGGGATGCCCTTGGCGGTCTGCTCGCCCTGGCCGCGATAAGTACACACAACGTAATCGTCATCGTTGAGCGCAGCCATGGCAGCGGCTGAAACCAGCTCTTGGCCGCGCACACAATAGTACATGACCGCAACCTTGCCCTGCATGAGCAGCTCGCGGAATTTCTCGTCGGTGCGGTTCACTTTCATTGTACGGGTGTAGACATCGAGGAGCTTGTCGCGATCGATCTCTTTGGCGATTTCAGCCATAGGGTCAGGCCTTCCTGTTGGAGAACGGGTTTAGAATTGGACGCGCTGAGTGAACCCGCCATCGACGACGATGTTGGCTCCGGTCATGTATGGAACAGCCGGGCTGGCGGTGAAGACAATCGCGTTGGCGACTTCCTGATCATTGCCAAACCGGCCCATCGGCATCTTCGCAAGCGTACCCTGGAACAGTTCCGGCATCGCCCCTTCAATCACCTCCCAGTTTCCACCCGGATAGTAAATCGCGCCAGGGGATACGCAGTTCACCCGAATCCCTTGCGGGGCAAGCGCTTGGGACAACTGCGAGCCATAAGTGATCAGGGCTGCTTTCAGCGCGTTGAAGGCTTGCGGAGCAATGAAGGTTTCGAGCGCCGCCGTCGAGCTCATGAACAGGATCGAGCCGCTTGGTGAATTCGCAAGGTGCGGGGTCAGCGCCTCGACGCCGTTGACCGCACCCATGATGTCCATATCCAGCGCGTTCTGCCAATCGCCGGTGCCACCCGTGCCAGAGGACGATGCGGTGTGAATGAAGATATCGCATCCACCCAGCTCACCGGCCGCCTTTTCCAGCCATGCTTTGTAGGCGTCGCCGCCCGTGGCCATATCGAACACCTCGGCAAAGACCTTGCCCGGGCCAGCTGCGTCGATCTCGGCCGTGGCGGCTTCGATCTTGTCCTCTTTGCGGCTGAAAAACGCGACATCCGCTCCTTCAGCAGCGAACAGTTTGAGCGAAGCCAGGCCAAGCCCGTGCGCTCCGCCATTCATGATGACTTTCTTGCCTTTGAGTCCCAGATCCATCGCCGTGTCTCCCAACTGATTTCCGTTGGGGGAGGGGATAGCCGAGCGGAACGGCAAGGCGCACTCGTCAAAAGTGGGGGGAGTGAGAAAGAATGGTGCCACGAGAGAGAATTGAACTCTCGGCCTCGTCATTACCAATGACGCGCTCTACCACTGAGCTACCGCGGCGTACCCAAACAGGCGCGCCCTATTGTCGGACGGGCGCACGATGTCAAGCCGACATGGCGACTGGGCTTGAAGACCGCAAGACATAGCGGCAAGGCAATTCATATGAGTGAAGAAACGAGCAAGAATCTGTCGCGTGAAGAAAGGCTGGCCGCCAAGCTGCGCGAAAACCTGCGCCGAAGAAAGGCTCAGGCCCGGTCACAGCAAAGCGAGAATGGCGAATCAAGCGGGGTTCCCAAAGGGGGCAGCGAAAGCTAACGCCCGGCTTAGTTTCTGGCGCCCTTGGCCAAGCGCACGACGGAGAGAAAATGCCTAAGTTGATTCTAGTCCGCCACGGTCAAAGCCAGTGGAATCTCGAAAACCGTTTCACCGGATGGTGGGATGTCGATCTGACCGACAAAGGGGTCGCCGAAGCCAAAGCAGCTGGCGCGCTGATGAAGGAGAGAGGTGTTCTGCCGACCACCTGCTTCACAAGCTTTCAGACCCGCGCGATCAAAACTCTCAATCTCGCGCTGGAAGAGGCCGGAAGGCTTTGGCTTCCCGTGACCAAAGACTGGCGCCTGAATGAGCGGCACTATGGCGGCCTGACCGGCCTCAACAAGCAGGAAACCCGCGAAAAGCACGGCGATGAGCAGGTACACATCTGGCGCCGCAGCTTCGACACACCGCCGCCGCCGATGGAGCCGGGCAGCGAATACGATCCCGGCGCCGACCCGCGCTACGAAGGCATTGATGTGCCGAATACGGAAAGCCTCAAGCTCACGATTGAGCGGGTTCTTCCCTATTGGGAGAGTGATATTCTTCCGGTTCTTGCAAGCGGCGAGACTGTGATCATTTCCGCCCACGGCAACAGCCTGCGGGCGCTGGTCAAACACCTCTCGCAAATCTCGGATGAGGACATCACCGGGTTGGAGATTCCCACCGGGCAGCCAATCATCTATGACTTCGACGACAACATGGTGCCGGGCGAACGGTACTATCTGAAAGACAGCTGAGGGCCGCCACATATGGGGGGAAGAGTAGCCATCGTTATGGGCAGCCAGTCCGACTGGCCGACCATGCAATGCGCCGCCGACATTCTTGGCGAGCTGGAAGTCGAGCACGAGGCACGTATCGTTTCTGCCCACCGCACTCCTGACAGGATGAGCGCCTTTGCCAAAGGAGCCGAAGGGGAAGGCTTCGACGTGATCATTGCAGGCGCAGGTGGCGCAGCTCATCTGCCTGGAATGATCGCCGCGATGACGCATCTGCCCGTGCTGGGCGTGCCGGTGCAATCCAGAGCGCTGAGCGGCATGGATAGCCTGCTCTCTATCGTACAAATGCCTGCGGGCATTCCTGTTGGCACATTGGCAATTGGCGAAGCTGGCGCCAAGAACGCGGCGCTAATGGCAGCGGCGATTCTGGCCCTGGCAGACGAAGGCCTGTCGGAGCGCTTGCAGGATTGGCGGGCCGCGCGCACCGCCGATGTCAGCGAGGTTCCAACAGACTGATGCTGGCGCCTGGATCAACCATCGGCATCCTTGGTGGCGGCCAACTTGGCCGCATGCTGGCGCAGGCTGCCAACCAGCTTGGCTATCGTTGTATCGGCTATGCTCCGCCCGGAGATAATGTCGCCAGTGCCGCCTGCGTCGACTTCTTTGAGAATGGCTGGGGGGACCGTGACGCGCTCTCTGCTTTTGCGGCGCGATGCGATGTGGTGACTTGGGAATTTGAGAACGTCCCGCTCACAGCGGTGGCTGCCATCCCGGACAATATGCTGGCACCTCAACCCAAAGCGCTCGAGATCGCCCAGGATCGGCTCAACGAAAAGCAGTTCGTCGAACAATTGGGCGGCATATGCGCGCCTTATGTGCGGGTTGAAAGCGATGAAGACCTGATGCGAGCGGTTGATCGGATCGGGACACCCGGAATCCTCAAAACTGTGCGCGATGGCTATGACGGCAAGGGTCAATGGCGAATTGCGAGCCGTCGCGATGCTGCAGGCGTGCGGTTCCCCGGACGCCCCTGCATCTATGAAGGGATGGTTGAGTTCGACACGGAGTTCTCTGTTATCCTTGTCCGGTCATCGAGCGGCGAATTTCGCATCTGGGATTCAACGTCCAATGAACACGATGGGGGAATGCTCTCGCATTCAGTTCTACCGGCGGGTGCACTGGTCGAGGAACAAGTCGACCATGCGCGCAAGATCGCGGTGCAAGTCGCCAATGCACTTGGCTATGTCGGGGTGTTGACGCTCGAATTCTTCGCCACGGAGGCCGGGCCGGTCTTCAATGAAATGGCTCCGCGGGTGCACAATTCCGGCCATTGGACAATTGAAGGTGCGGCGACGAGCCAGTTTGAGAACCATATTCGCGCTGTTGCTGGGCTGCCTTTAGGTGGAACCGAAACACGCTTTGCCAGCATCGATATGCGCAACATCGTGGGCGAACAGGCGCTGACAGCACACACGATCCTGTCCGAAGAAGGCGAACCTCACCTCCACCTTTATGGCAAGACTGAAGTTCGCGAAGGCCGCAAGATGGGGCATGTCACCCGGGTGAGCCATAAAAAGCCGTGAACGCCGAAACTCACTTCGAAATTGTGCTGATCTATGCCCGCGCGGCCAACGGCGCGATCGGGCATGAAGGCACGTTGCCCTGGCGCCTGCCAGCAGATCTCAAGCGCTTCAAAGCGCTGACAATGGGCAAACCGATGATCATGGGCCGTAAGACCTTCGAAAGCTTGCCGGGTTTGCTGCCCGGCCGTCGCCACATCGTCCTGACTCGCCGTGAAACATGGGACAGCGAAGGTGCGGAAATGGCGCATTCCGTTGAAGAGGCTGTCGCTCTTGCTGAAGACGGTAACGGCACAGGAGAAATCTCGGTCGTCGGCGGCGCCGCGATCTATGACGTATTTCGCCCTCTTGCGCAGCGGATCGAAGTGACAGAAATCCACGCCGATTATCCAGGCGATACATTTATGAAGCCGCTGGGGAACGAATGGAAGGTCACTGCACGCGAAGACCACGAGGCTGAGGGCGATAGACCTGCCTATTCGTTTGTGACTTATGCACGTGCAGATGAGGTCGGGAGAGGATGATCCGCAAGTTATTCCTCGGGCTGCTGGGACTGGCCACTATCGCCGCAGCAGGATTCTTTATCTTCGCTCCGGCCATTGTCGATGCCGATATGAATGCGGTGGATGGCAAGCCACTTCCAGAAATCTCCGAGAAAGCCCGCGATCTTCACGCATCGCTGACGATTATCGATCTGCATTCGGACACGTTGCTATGGAAGCGCGATGTGCTGGAGCGGCATGACTACGCACATATGGATCTACCCCGATTGCGGGATGGCAACGTGGCCCTTCAGGTCTTCTCCAGCGTTACAAAGACGCCCAAGAACCAGAACTACGACAGCAATTCAGACGATACAGACAATGTGACCCTGCTGGTCTTTGGGCAATTGCAACCTCCGCGCACTTGGACTTCGCTGCTCGAACGTTCGCTGTACCACGCCGAAAAGCTTCAGCGCGCCGCGGCCAATTCCCAGGGAGCCTTGCAAAGTATCTCCAAGGACGCCGACCTCAATGCCCTGATGTTGAAGCGTGAAGGGGCCATGGCAACGCGCCTAGAGGGCGGCCCCAAGCCCATCGGCGCGTTGTTCAGCGCAGAGGGATTGCACAATCTCGAAGGCGATCTCGACAATCTCGATGTGCTCTATGACGCCGGAATGCGGATGGCTGGCCTGACGCATTTCTTCGACAATGAGCTTGCCGGTTCGATGCACGGAACAAACAAAGGCGGCCTGACGGAAATGGGTCGGGACGCGATCCGGCGCATGGAAGAAATGGGCATGATCGTCGACATCGCCCATTGCAGCCAGCAATGCGTGACGGAGATCATTGCCATAGCCCGGCGCCCTATCGTCTCCAGCCATGGCGGCGTCCAAGCGACTTGTAACGTCAACCGCAATCTATCGGACGAGCATATTCGCGGTGTTGCTGCGACTGGCGGGATCATAGGCATCGGCTATTGGGAGGGCGCGGTGTGCGACACCTCCCCCGAAGCCATAGCACGCGCCATGAAGCATGTGCGCGATCTTGTCGGTATCGAACATGTCGCGCTCGGGAGCGATTTTGATGGCACTGTCACAGTGCGGTTTGATACGGCTGGCCTCGTCCATGTGACACAGGCACTGATGAATGCCGGCTTCAGTGAGGCAGAGATCCGAGCGGCAATGGGTGAGAACGCGATGCGGGTGATTGGCGAAGGGCTAAGGCCCATTTCCCAGCTCGATCAGGTTCCAAAAGCCGAAGAGGATGACGCCTCATGAGATGGCTCGATCATCGCGAACCCATCCCCGAAGCCCTGCGCGGAGCGGTAATAGCGCTCGGCAATTTTGACGGGTTCCATCGCGGACATCAGGCAGTGGCAGGCGAAGCAATCGAGTGGGCACATGCCGAAGGCCGTCCTTCGATCATTGCCACTTTTGATCCGCATCCTGTGCGTTTCTTCCGCCCCGATGTTCCGCCATTCCGGCTTACGACACTGGAGCAGCGGCAAGAACTATACCTCGCGGCAGGAGCAACCGCGATGCTGGTGTTCCACTTTGGCAAGGATCTCGCCAGCACTAGTGCCGAGGACTTCATTACCGAGATCCTCATCAAACGCTTCGGCGCGCACGGCGTGGTGACAGGCGCGGACTTTTCTTTCGGCAAGATGGCCAAGGGCAATATCGAACTGCTCCAGACATTCGGGGCCGAGCGCGGCTTAAAATCGCGCGTGGTCGAAGCGGTCGAGAGTGACGGGGTAGTGTCTTCAAGCCGCGTGCGCGAGGCATTGCGCGATGGCAATCCGCAATTGGCCGCCGAATTGCTGACCCGCCCCTTCGCCATTCGCGGGATCGTGGAGCATGGCGACAAGAACGGGCGCAAGCTTGGCTATCCCACCGCCAATGTGGCCATCGA
>JBCBHD010000008.1:0-25736 GCA_038526115.1 Pseudomonadota bacterium
CGGAAACCTTCGCTTTTCCAGCCACCGGTTTGCGGCGCTTGGCTTCCCAATCCTCGTATCCGCCCGCGACGATATCGACTTTGCCCGACCCATCGAGGCCAAGTGTAACGGTAACTGTCTTATCCAGGAAATCGCGATCGTGGCTAACGATCATGACGGTTCCCTCGAAGTCGGCGATCACCTCTTGAAGAAGATCAAGCGTTTCGAGGTCGAGATCGTTGGTCGGTTCATCCAGCACGAGAAGGTTGGCAGTGCGCGCGAATTCGCGGGCGAGCAGCAGGCGCGAGCGCTCCCCGCCGGAAAGTATGCCAACTTTGGTGTCGACGATCTTGGGGTCGAACAGGAATTCCTTCAGATAGGCCTGCACGTGTTTGCGGGCGCCGCGAACATCAATCCAATCGCCGCCTTCGGCAAGGATATCGCGCACCGTCGCGTTGGGACTGAGTAGCTTTCGCTGCTGATCAATCATCACGCCAGACAAGGTGCGGGCATGCGTGATCGTCCCGCTATCGGGCTCTAACTCGCCTGTCAGCATCTTGAGCAAAGTCGTCTTGCCCGCGCCATTCGCTCCAACAATACCGATCCGGTCGCCATTCTGAATGCGTAGCGTGAAGGGCTTGATCACGGGTCTGTCGTCGAAACTCTTCGTGATGTTCTCCGCCACGATCACGGACTTCGATTTGAACTCATCATCATTGGCGAGCTTCAGTTTTGCCGTTCCGCTGTCCGAAATCATTGCCGCCCGGGCCGCTCGCATCTGGAACAGCTTTTCAAGCCGGCCCTGATTGCGTTTGCGCCGTGCCGTCACCCCGCGCTCAAGCCAGTGCGCTTCGATCTTCAGCTTGGCATCAAGCTTTTCGGCGGCGCGTGCTTCTTCGGCGTATACCTGCTCTTCCCACGCCTCATAGCCGCCAAACCCGACCTCTTTGCGCCGCAAGGTTCCTCGATCAAGCCACAGGGTTGCGCGGGTCAGCCGCTTCAGGAAGGTTCTGTCATGGCTGATCGTGATGAACGCGCCCTTGTACCGGCTGAGCCAGTCTTCCAGCCAGTCAATCGCTGAAAGATCGAGATGGTTGGTCGGTTCATCCAGCAGAAGCAAATCGGGATCCTGAGCCAGCGCTCTTGCGATTGCAGCCCGGCGCTTTTCTCCGCCGCTTGCTGTCGCGGCTTCACGGTCCATATCGATACCGAGCTGTCCGGCGATGCTTTCAACTTCGTGGAATGCCGGTGCGTCATCGCCGGCCAGAGCGAAATCCATCAACGTCGTGAATGGGCTGAAATCAGGTTCCTGTTCCAGAAACACGATACGCGTATTCGGCTTGACCCGGCGGGTTCCACGGTCCGCTTCGATCCGATCATCTATGATCTTGAGCAGGGTGGTCTTGCCGACACCGTTTCGCCCGATCAAAGCGAGCCGATCTCCCGGCAAGACATGCAGATCGATGGGCGCGACATCCGGGCCGCCGAAAAGCCAGCGGCCACCTTGTTGAAGGCCGAGCCCTTCCCAGGAGAGGATTGGAGGTTGTGCCATGGCTCGCGCCACCTAGGGGCTTGCACTCTCCGTAACAAGTCGGTTCAGTACACCGAAAGCCCGGGCATTGCATTGCGGGCGAGGAGGGAGTTCCAACCATGATCCGTTACATCGCTACAGCAATGGCGGCCTGTGCATTGTCCGCACCCGCGCACGCAGCAACGATCGAAATCGAATCCGAAGGCCCGGTAATCGAACTGTCGATCTTCGAGAGTGTGACTGCAGAGCCGGATATGGCCACGATCAGCGCTGGGGTTAGCACGACCGCGACGTCTGCCGTCGAAGCCATGCGATTGAATTCGGCTGAAATGACCCGGGTGATCAATCAGATCAAAGCACTTGGTGTTGATGAAAAAGATATCCAGACTACCGGGATCAATCTCAATGCCCGGTATGATTACAACCGCACGTCTCGCGAAAATGAATTTCGCGGCTATCAGGTGTCCAACCGCGTGAGCGTGAAGCTGCGCGAGATCGAGCAAACCGGACAAGTGCTGGACGCGCTTGTTTCGGCAGGCGCGACGGATCTGGCTGGCCCCAGCTTTTCGATCGAGAATGACGAAGCGGCCAAGGATGAGGCGCGCAAGCGAGCGCTTGAGCGGGCGCAGAAGCGTGCATCGGCCTATGCCGAGATGCTGGGTTATGATGACGTGCGGGTGCTCGAAATCAATGAGAGCATTCGCGGTAGCGGGCCTGTCCAACAGGTAGCGATGCGCAGCGCCGCTATCGAGGTGGCAGCAGCAGAAGCTCCTCCCGTGCAGCCCGGTATGGTCAGCACGGGCGTATCCATCACGATCAAGTTCGAGATGGTCGAAGATGAGGATGAGGAAGCCAGTAAAGCTTAGTTCACGACGCTGAACCACTGACAACGTTGGTATTCAGAACTTGTTCAACGCGCCGCCGCTAGGCATGGGGCCATTATGAAACGCATTCGTTCTTTCTTTGCCGGTGTCCTTGCAGTGCTTTCTCTTGTCGCGATGACAGGTACACCCGTGTTCGCCTCTGGATTTGTGCAAGATCAGTCTCGCAGTGATCAGGGTGAGGCCCGCAAGGAAATGAGAGCTGGCAACCAGCTTTCCCTGCGTGAGATCGAGCGTCGGGTCCTGCCTCGTATGCGAGGCAGCGAGTATCTGGGGCCAGCCTACGATTCAACCGCACGCGCTTATCGGCTCAAGTTTATCAAGGACGGCCGCGTGACATACATTGATGTTGATGCGCGTACGGGCCGTATCATCAACCGTTCGCGCTGACAGTTATTGGCACCGAATTTCCAGAACGCCGGGGAAATCCATAGCAATGCGTCCTGTACTTTCCTTGACGCATTGCATGCAAAAGCGCACGAGTTTGACGGCTAACTTGCACAAGATTGGTGGCATATGCGCATTCTAATCGTCGAAGACGAACCCACTCTCGGACAGCAACTGAAATCAACGCTCGAACAAACCGGCTATGCAGTCGATTTGTCGACCGATGGCGAAGACGGCCATTTTCTCGGCAGTACCGAAGAATATGATGCTGTTATTCTCGACCTCGGTCTGCCTGAAATCGACGGGCTGACTGTGCTCGGCATGTGGCGCAAAGAGGGGCGTGACTTCCCCGTCCTAGTGCTGACAGCGCGGGACAGCTGGTCTGACAAGGTGGCTGGCCTTGATGCAGGGGCAGATGATTATCTTGCCAAACCATTCCAGACGGAAGAACTGATTGCGCGCCTCAGGGCGCTGATCCGCCGTGCATCGGGCAACACGTCTTCTGAACTGACAGCTGGCAATGTCCGGCTGGACACCCGTTCGGGCCGTGTCACGTTGAGCGGAGAGCCGGTCAAGCTGACAGCGCAGGAATACAAGCTGCTGAGCTACCTGATGCATCACAAAGGCAAAGTGGTGAGCCGCACCGAGCTGATCGAACACATCTATGATCAGGATTTTGATCGCGATTCCAATACGATCGAAGTCTTCGTCACTCGCATCCGCAAGAAGCTTGGCGCAGAAGTGATTACAACAATCCGTGGCCTCGGTTACAGCCTCGACGACCCCGCAGACGCACCAAGGGCCTGAGCCCGATAGCAGTCTGTCCGACGCGGTCCCTGTTTCGCAATCCGGCGAAGCTGTAGCTGCGTCCGGGGAAGCCAATGCTGATGCAATTCCCGCGCCGCAGCCACGCGGCAGCCTCGCCCGGCGCATGGGCCTTATCGCAGCCGGGTGGATCTTTGTCCTTTTGCTCGGAGGAGGAATCGCGCTTGATCGGACGCTCAGCAATCAGGTGGAGCGGAATTTTGATGAGCAGCTCGAATATATCCTGACTGCCATGATCGCATCGGCCGAGATATTTCCCGGCGGAGAAGTGAGCTTCAATCGCGCTCTTGGCGATCAGCGTTTCCTCGAACCGAATAGCGGTCTCTACTATCAGATTAATGGCGATAGCGGTGTCGAGCCGTGGCCATCACGCAGCCTTTGGGATCGGACCCTTACCTTGCGCGGGGTTCAGGTCGAAGGGGAAGGTTTCGACAGCGAAGCCGTGTTTTACGATTCCGACCAGTTTGAAGGCGAACCGCTCCGGATCGTCGAACGCACCGTAATACTGCCAGGCAGCGAAACACGATGGACCTTTGCAGTCGCCAGCGCGACGGAAGAAGTGGTCAATCAGGCCCAGCAGATCCGATCCATTCTGATCTGGAGCTTTGCGGTTCTTGGCCTTGGCCTGATCGTGATGGCGATGATGCAGATCCGCTACGGCCTTTCTCCTCTTCGCAGAGTCCGTGCGGCGATTTCAAAGCTGCGAACAACGGGCGAGAACCGCATTACTGAACCGCTTCCCACCGAAGTGCAGCCGCTGGTTGAAGAGCTAAACGGTCTGCTTGAACACTCCGAAAGGCAAGCGGAGGAAGCGCGCATGCATGCCGGCAATCTGGCTCATGCACTCAAGACTCCTTTGACAGTGCTGACCAATGCGGCGACCGCTCGCGATCCCGACCTCAACGTCGCGGTCTTCCGTGAGACCAAGACGATGCAGCGGCATGTTGACCATCACCTTGCGCGGGCGAGGGCAGTCGGTCGTCGTGCCGTCGGCCATGCACGCACGAATGTAAGGCAGAGCGCTGAAGCGGTTCGCCGGGCGGTGGAACGGCTTTACCCCAATGGTCGGCTGGACATCGCTGGAAGCAAGGATGCGCTTGTCACCATCGAGCGGCAGGATCTCGATGAGATACTCGGAAATCTCATCGAGAATGCCGCCAAGTATGGCGGCGGAAGCGTTTTCGTGACGGTCGATAACGATCCCGATTCCGAGCAGTGCCTGATCTGGATTGAGGATGACGGCGTGGGCATTCCCGAAAAGGAGCGAGAGCGGATTTTCGACCGCGGTGCGCGCCTCGATACGGGCAAGCCGGGTACGGGCCTTGGCCTGGCTATCGTGCGTGACGTTGCCGAAATCTATGGCGGTAGTGTTTCAATAAGTGAGAGCGAAGATCTGGGCGGCTTGTTGGTGGAACTGTCGCTGCCCCGCGCACCCAACTCAGTTAACTCCTGAAATTATCTTGTCTGCCCGCGAAGGGATGAGAGCTTTCGTCCGTTAAGCAGGTAATCGAGATATCAAACCATCCACGCAAACGGGGCCATTTGCGCGAAAGACGATGACAAGCGACGGCGAGTTCTACTCAGACCGGCAAGATGATGAGGCACAGTTGATCGCCCGCATTGCGGCGCGCGATGAGCATGCATTTCGCAGTACAATCGAACGGCACGCAGAGCGGCTCCACAGGATTGCGTACAGAATGATGGGAGACGCACACGAGGCAGAAGATATAGCCCAGGAAGCGATGTTGAGATTGTGGGATCACGCACCGCGCCTCGATGCGAGCGCAGGTGCCAGAGGCATCAAGCTGGGCGGATGGCTGAAACGGGTTGCGGTCAATCTCACCATCGATCGGCTGCGACTGAAAAAGCGCACATCAGACAGCGAAGTACCCGAGCGAGCAGACGACGCACCCTTGGCGGATGACCAGATTCAATCCGAAGAGGAAGGCGCCGCAGCCCGTGCGCTGATCGCTGATCTCCCAGAGCGTCAGCGGGCTGCCATTGTGCTGACCTACTACGAGGAGATGCCCAACGCCGAGGCTGCGGTGGTGATGGATATGAACATAAAGGCATTTGAGTCCCTCTTGCACCGCGCGCGCGCTGCTCTTCGCAAGAAGTTTGAAGACCAAGGAGGTGCGGCATGAAGGATACAGAAATGCCGATCTCACGCGATAGCGCGCTTGGTCGTCTACTTGGGGCTGATAAAGCCCCGGCATTACCTAAAGACTTTGCTGATCGGGTAGTGGCGCAGACAGCGGACCGCGCTGCTCCTTTGCCGCAAGCGCGATCCGGGAATGGGGGTGTTCGCCGATGGCGTTCCGGTCGTAGACTTGCTGCTGGTGCCGTCATTTTCGGCGCGCTCGCATCTACTGCTGCCGCCACTGGGTTGCTCGATGATTTGCCTATTGCGCTTCCGTCTCCCGAAAAGGTCTGGGCGACCATTACGGGGCAGTCGGACGCTTCTGAACCGGTCGATCCGCCGATAGAACGCACGCCTGCGCAGAATGAGCCGGAAACCATTAAGCCGGTGAAGATAGAAGGTCCGATCGACTCCCCTGAGGAACTCGAAGAGGCGTTCCGCAGAGTTGATGAGGTCCGAACCAACCGCGCCGATACGCGCCGTGAACGTATCGATCGACGATTGGATAATGCCATTGATCGGCGGCGTGAACAGGGGCTTCCGGTTCCAACTCCGGAACAAGAGCAGCGACTGCGTGATCGCATCGACAGAGTTCGTGAGCGGCGCGAGGAAAGGGTTGACCAACGGCTCGACGAACGCCGCGATGAAATGCGCGAACGGATCGAGAATGGCGAAGAGTTATCGCGCGAAGACTTCATTCGAGAACAGCGCGATGCAGTGGGCCGTCCTGGAAGACGAGATCGCCTCGAGCGTTTTCGGGACATGACGCCCGAACAGCGTCGTTCGCGTATCCGACAGATAAGAGAGCAACGCCAGCAAGGGTTGCGAGAATTGATTGAGGAAGAGGACGCTTCGCAACCGCCGGCTGTCGGGGAACCAGATAACGCATCAGGTTCGACAGAAGAGGGTAACGAGAAAATTTGATTGGCGAACGAAGGGTATTCCTTCGCGCCCCGTTAAAGGAATGTCACCGCTCCTGATTGGTGGACCCGGGCCCGGTTGACCCCGCGTTAGACATTTCAAAGGACGAGGATTAGCGTCATGACAAAGACTGTTATTCTGGGTGCGTTAGCCGCATTGGCGATTGCCCCTGCTGCGATTGCACAAGAGCAGACCCGGACAAAAACATTCGACGGGCCAAATGCCAGTGGCACCCAAACCACCACCATTGACCGAGAAGCCGGAACTCTCGACCGTGATCGCCAGGTCACGAACAAGAACACTGGCAAGACGGCTTCGAGCACTCTTGATCGTCAACGAACCGACACGGGTTCCATTGTTAGCCGGTCACAAACGGGGCCAGCTGGCAACACCCGGTCGCTTGAAGGCGAGCGGACTCGCATCGAAAACGGATCGAGATTCGAAGGTTCTGTAACCGGGCGAGGCGGGAACACATATGGCGTTTCGGGACAACGTACGCGTGACGGGCGGGGCAGATCGAGCGCCAGCCAACGCGTTACGAATTCGGCTGGTGAAACGGTTGGCGCGCGCAAACGGACGACAACCCGTAATCGCAACGGTGCGCGCCGGGATGTAACGCGTGTGCGTCGTCCACGCTGATGCAGCATTGAAAACCGGCAGTCTTATGGCCCCACGAACAACTGCCGGTAGCATCCGCTGCTGATCTGACAGGCAGACGCGGAAACCTGAGAGCATGGATGCGCCGACCTGCATCCATGCTCTTTTGCTGCGTTCAGCGCATCGGCGCGGACAGCGGTTCAGTCTCGGTTCAAGACCCCTGGGAAATGGTTTGGCTAGATACCTTGCAGGGGATGACGATGTTACGGTTCACCAGACTGGGTTTCACCACGATTGGCTTGTTGGCGCTCACAGGATGCGCATCATTTTTGGACAACACATTCGACAGCCAACGCACAGCCTTTAACAATCCCCTCGCTCCTGTGGCTTTAGATCACCCCAACGGGTCGCTTCCTGCGGTTTATGACAGACGACTAAAGAAGTCGGAGCGTCGCGGTTTTCGTGAGCGCCGCGAGGCCGTTCGCTCGATCATCGAAGCAAGGGAAGCGCTGGAATCCGGTACACCTGTAGATCCACCACAATCGCCGCCGCCAAAGCGTGATGGCCCCGAACCGGTGGAACCTTAAGTCCGATCTATCGGCCTCGCGCTTTTTCATGGTGGCGAATGACCTCATCGATAATGAAGCGAAGGAATTTTTCGCTGAACTCGGGATCGAGGTCTGCCTCTTCCGAGAGCTTCCTTAACCGCTCGATCTGACGCGCCTCGCGGTTCGGATCTGCAGGCGGCAAAGTTGCCTTGGCCTTGTACTCTCCGACGGCTTGCGTGATCCGAAAACGCTCCGCGAGCATATGGATGATTGCGGCATCGATATTGTCGATGCTTTTGCGAAATCTTGCCAGAGCAGGGTCAGGCGCATTCTTGGCTTCGGAGTCGGGTTGCATGGAATCCGTCATAGATATCAAAGCTAGCAACAATTCAGCGCTTGCCAAGCGCGTAGCGCTCGCCCAAATGCGAACCCATCATGAGTGCCGACATTGTACCTCTACCGCGCAAGCAGCCGTCACTCGATCCGATGTTGTCGCTGACTGCCAGCGGGATGAATTCGGTAAATTCAGTCATTCTCGAAAGAATGCAGAGCGAAATTCCGCTGATTCCGCGGCTTGCAGGTCATTTGATTTCGGGCGGAGGCAAACGGCTGCGCCCTATGCTGACGCTCGCTGGAGCGGAGCTGGTCGGCTATCAGGGGGATCGGCATCACAAGCTGGCCGCAGCGGTGGAGTTCATCCACACTGCCACGCTTTTGCATGATGATGTGGTTGATGGCAGCGAATTGCGGCGCGGCAAGGCCGCAGCCAATATCATTTTCGGCAACCCGGCCACGGTGCTGGTGGGCGATTTTCTTTTCAGCCGCGCTTTTGAGCTGATGACGGAAGACGGCTCACTGAAAGTTCTTCGCATCCTCAGCCACGCCAGCGCCGTCATTGCGGAAGGTGAGGTCAATCAACTGACAGCTCAGCGTCAGATCGAGACCAGCGAAGAACGATACTTGCATATCATCGGAGCCAAAACCGCTGCACTGTTTGCCGCGGCGAGCCAGATCAGCGCGGTTGTGGCCGAGTGCGGTGAAGAGCAGGAGAGGGCGCTCGAGGATTATGGGCGCAACCTTGGTGTCGCCTTCCAACTTGTCGATGATGCTATCGATTACGATTCTGACGCTGCGCAAATGGGCAAGGATCAGGGAGATGATTTCCGGGAAGGCAAGATGACTCTACCAGTCATTCTGGCTTACGCGCGCGGATCCGAGACTGAGCGGAAGTTCTGGAAAGAAGCGATCTCCGGGCATCGGGTTTCGGACGCCGATCTCGCAGAAGCGATCGGATTGATCGAGAAACACAAGGCCTTGGAGGACACACGGGATCGCGCTCGCCATTTTGCCCAACGGGCCGTTGATGCGATCTCGATCTTTCCTGATGGCAAAGCGCGTTCGGCGATGTCCGAGGCTGCGCAATTCGCTGTCGCCCGTTTGTATTGAGCGACCCGCTACCCATAAATTCCGTCCTGCCCGAAATCCGTGCCGCGCTTGCCGGCTATGGAGCGGCTGTCCTGATAGCTCCGCCCGGAGCGGGTAAGACGACCGCAGTAGCGCCCGATTTGCTCGGTGAGGAATGGTGCGACGGTCAGATCATCCTCACCAGTCCGCGCCGAGTGGCCGCACGGGCAGCGGCAGAACGAATGGCTGCAATTCTGGGAGAGGGCACAGGCGAAACTGTCGGCTACATCACCCGCCTAGACCGGAAAGTCTCCGACAAGACGCGCATTCTGATCGTGACCGAAGCCATTCTGGTCAACCGGCTTGTCGAGGACCCGGAATTGCCCGGGGTCTCAGCGGTCCTATTCGATGAAGCACATGAGCGGCATCTCGACAGCGATTTGGGGCTGGCATTGGCGCTCGAAACGCGCAGCATTTTGCGCGAAGACCTCCGCGTGCTGGTCATGTCAGCAACGATTGATGGCGCCCGTTTCGCGGGTCTTCTGGGCGATGATGCGCCGGTGGTTGAAAGCGAGGGGCGCAGCTTTCCGCTTGAGATAAAATGGCTTGGCAGCGACCCTTCAAGCAGAATTGAGGATCGCGCCGCCGCTGGTGTAATGACAGCTTGGCGTGAAACGAAAGGCGACATTCTCGCTTTCCTGCCGGGTGTGCGCGAGATCGAACGGGTGCGGGAACGCCTGGAGGCCAAGCTTCAAGAAACCCCGGTCCTGCCCTTGCATGGACAGGTCGAGCCATCCGTCCAACGCGTCGCAATCCGCCGAAATCGTGATGGACGGCGACGTGTCGTGCTGGCGACTTCGATTGCGGAAACGTCGCTTACTCTTGATGGCGTTTCGACCGTGGTCGATTGTGGCTTGGCGCGCAGTGCTGAGTTCGACCGGGCTGCGGGGACGACGCATCTTGTCACTCACAATGCCAGCCAGGCCGCTGCTACCCAGCGTGCGGGTCGAGCCGCGCGCCAAGGCCCCGGCGTTGCTTATCGTTTGTGGGAGGAAGGCGGCCATTTCGGAAGGCCAGAATTTGCGCCACCAGAGATCGAAACGACAGACCTCGCGCCTCTTTTGCTGAAGCTGGCGAAGTGGGGAACGAATGATCCGGGCCAATTGCGCTGGATTGACCCGCCGCCAGCGGCATCGGTTGAATCGGCGAAATCGACTCTCGTAAACATGGGGGCGTTCGACGCTGACGGCCGGATCACAGAATTCGGCGAAGCTATTGCCAGCATGCCAATGGCCCCCGCTCATGCCGCCGCGATACTCTATGGCGCGCGCTATGGCGTGGCTGATGGAGCGGCTCAGCTGGTGATGCTGCTTCAAGAGCGCGGACTTGGCGGGCGAAGCGTCGATCTGGTGCAGCGCTGCGAGCGTTGGCGGGGCGATCGATCTCGTAGAGCTGGGGATGCCCGCACAATGGCGCGGCGCTGGGCCAGCGCCGCTGAGCGGCTGGTTAAGGTTCAGGATGATCATGAATTCGGACCTAGCATTTGCCTGGCGCTGGCGCGACCAGACTTCGTTGCGAAGCGCCGCGATACGAGCGGGGAACATTGGCTGTCCGTTGGCGGGCGCGGGTTTCAGCTAGATCCAACGTCACCACTTGCGCGAGCGGATTGGATTGTGATTGGCGATGCGCAAGGGCAAGCCAAAGGAGCGCGCATCACTGCCGCTGAAGAGCTGGACTTTTCGCATATAGAATTGGCGTTTGGTGATCAGATCGATGATCGAAGTGTGGCGATCTGGAATGAAGCGAAAGGCCGGGTGGAAGCTCGCCGCGAGTTGCGTTTTGGCGCCATTCCCATTCACACTGGGCCAGACCCCGATCCCGATCCGAAGACTGTCTTGGACATTCTCGTGCAGCAGGCACTGGAGCAAGTTTCGACACTGCTTCCGGCTGGTTTCCTTCCCCGCGCACAATTTGCGGGTGTCGATGCGTTGTCTTTGGAGGCGCTGCGTGACAACGCCTCGATCTGGCTCACACCTTTGCTTGAAGGACGGCGTGATCTTGACCTTAAGCCCGAGAGGTTGGCCAATGCCGCGCTTGGCATGCTTGATTGGGAATCGCGCAAGACACTCGATGAAGCAGCGCCCACCCATTTCACGTCGCCTGCCGAAACCCGGCACGCGATCGATTATGTCGGGGACGATGCCCCAAGCGTCGAAGTTCGCGTGCAAGCGTTGTTTGGGTTGGACGAGCAGCCGATGATTGGCAGAACGCCGCTCCTTTTGAAGCTCACAAGCCCGGCAGGTCGGCCCATTCAATCGACCCGCGATTTGCCAGGGTTCTGGCGCGGCAGCTGGGCTGACGTCGCGAAGGAAATGAAGGGGCGATACCCAAAACACCGCTGGCCCGATCAGCCGTGGGTGGAAAAGCCGAGCCTCAAGACCAAAAACGCCTTCAATCGAAACTAGGATTGGATTATCGGCGTTGTGAACGAGGGATCACATCATGACCGCACGAATTTTCCAGCAACCCAAAAGCGCGATGCAATCGGGCAAGGCGAAGACCGACACATGGGTGCTGGAATTCGAACAATCCGAAGCGCGCAAGCCCGATCCACTTATGGGATGGACAGGGAGCGGCGACACTCAGGCGCAGGTAAAGCTCAACTTTCCGAGCAAGGACGCGGCCAAGGCTTACGCTGAGAAATACGGCATCACGGCACGGGTTCACGCGACACCGCCAAAATCGCTGAAGCTTCAGGCATACGCCGACAACTTTAAGTGAGTTGATTTTTAACCAGCTTGTTTCCATATGCCGATTCGGGAGTCGGGTGGACGTTTGCGTTCGCTCACCGGGTCAGGTCCGGAAGGAAGCAGCCCAGGTGAATTGCGACGGGTCGCTCGGCTCCTTTTCCTCAATCCAGACTGATACCTAGCCGCTCTGCGTGAACTCTTGCGCGCTTTTCGAACTCGACAGTCTGGGCCTGTGCGTTTGTTTCGAGTTTGTTGAGGATATCGGTGATCGCAACAAAACCACGGCAAGCTTCCATTCGATCTCTCGATTTCCGCGCTTCAGACAATTTGTCCAATAGAGGAAAGATCTGTCCGAACAGATTAAGGCTGGCGCCGAAGCTGTTGATGCCGTCATCCATGGTGACGGATTCCATAGTCATCTTGAACAATTCGTCTTTGTCCATGCCAGCGCTTTTGAGCCGCCACCCGATCCATTGTGAGAGCTTCGTGTGATGATCGCTGCGGACCAACAGCGCGCCCAAAAAGCCGTTTGGCTTTCCGCTTTCCATAAAGGCTTCAAGTTCCGGATTGTAGGCGGGGGATAGACATGTTTCTAGATCCGGCACCGGCACGAATGGTAGATCAGGCGCTTTAGGACGCGGAGTGCCATCAGGGATTTTGCCTAACCCCTCTTGCAAGAGCACGAGCGAGAGCCGGTCATGCGTGCAGGTCAGCACGGCCTGTCCTGCGAATGCATCGATGTTGAAATACAGCTTGGAAGTTTCGTCACCCCAAGCGATCTCCCGCTCCCAGGTGTACTCGCCGACACTGCCAATCAAATACATCGGTGTATCGAGCGGGTCTCCGATATCAACGCGAGTCCAGCCATCGCTTTCGAGAACCGGCCCAAGCGCGTCAGCGAAGCGAGGAACATCGGCTAGGCGATAGATAACGTCTTCGTCAAAAGGTTTGGTCTGAAATTCGGCTCGCGCCAGTTGGCGCGACCATGCTGTGCCAAAGGTTTGCATCCTGACCAGCGGAGCGAAACGATCGGGTAGCGGAAAAGCCATTTGCATATGTTTTTCGATCCGCGTGCTGCCGGGGACATCGACTTCACCAAAAGCGAACTGGAACACGCCGTTCGCCGAGCACATCTGGCGGATGTCTTCGGCGGTTAGTGATGGCGCGGGAAGAGTGTCGATCTCGCCCTGGTCTTGGGCTTTCGATGGTGCGGCCAGCGCTAAAGCGAGAGCGGCGAAGATCGTGCTGTTTTTCATGCGCGACTCTTTAGGATGGAGGCGGCGGCACGACAAATCGTTTGATGTTCAAACCAATAGCTTTGCATTCGACATCGCTAACGCCAACGCCTAGTTTGCGCGTGTGAATGATTCCGAACCAGAACTGACCGAAACGGAAGAGAATGCCGCGCCGACAGCTGCCGAGTTGGAGGCTGCTGGCCAGAACTCGATGTTTGGCGACCTGGCACCGGCAGAAAAATCCGCTGAACCTGAGCCCGCACCTACCGCGGTCGAGCAAGTTCCGGTTGCTGATACCAGCCAGCCCTATCGGGTTTTGGCGCGCAAATATCGCCCGCAGACCTTTTCTGAGCTGATTGGCCAAGAGCCGATGGTGCGGACGCTGGCTAATGCGATTGAGCGCGATCGGCTGGCTCATGCGTTCTTGATGACCGGGGTGAGGGGGGTCGGGAAGACGTCCACCGCTCGCTTGATCGCCAAGGCTCTCAATTGTGTAGGCCCGGATGGACAAGGCGGGCCGACGATCGATCCCTGCGGCCAGTGTGAGTATTGCACGGCCATCGCGGAAGGGCGTCACATCGATGTTATCGAAATGGACGCCGCATCGCATACTGGTGTCGATGATGTTCGCGAAATCATTGAACAGGTCCGCTACGCGGCGGTATCGGCTCGCTACAAGATCTACATCATTGACGAAGTTCACATGCTTTCGCGCAACGCATTCAATGCTTTGCTCAAGACGCTCGAAGAACCGCCAGCGCATGTGAAATTTCTGTTCGCGACGACCGAGGTTGAAAAGCTTCCGGTTACTGTCCTTAGCCGTACCCAGCGCTTCGACCTACGGCGGATCCCGGCGGAACTGCTAGCTCAGCACTTTGGCCATGTTTGCGAAAAGGAAGGCGTTGAGGCTGAGCAGGAAGCGTTGAACATCGTCGCGGCCGCTGCTGAAGGTTCTGTTCGTGATGGCTTGTCTATCCTCGATCAGGCGATTGCCCATGCCGATCTGGACGCAGATGGCAAAGTGACTGCCGAACGTGTGCGAGACATGCTTGGCCTGGCCGACAAGGGTGCTCAACGCCGCGTTCTGGAAACACTGTTGCAAGCTGATGCCAAGGCACTGCTTGCATCGATTGACGAACAATACGCGCTGGGTGTTGAGCCACTGGCGCTGATGCGGGCGCTTATGGATTTGGTGCACAAGATCACTGTGGCGCAGGTCTCTGGCGGTGCGCCGGATGCTCCGAGCGAAGAGGAAAGGGCCGCATTGGCCAGTTTTGCTGAGCGATTGAGCGCGCAGCAACTTCACCGGCTGTGGCAGCTCCTTCTGAAAGGGCATGATGAGGTCCGTCAGGCACCCGATCCGCTGGTTTCGGCACAGATGGCCTTGTTAAGAGCTCTCCACGCATCGGAAATGCCAGACCCCGGCAAGCTCGTAAAACGGTTGGAAGACTTGGCGGCGCAGGGGCCAAAACCGTCCGCTGCCCAGGAAGAGGGAGCTGCCGGACATTCGGCGCCGACCGGCCAGCTTGACTGGGCCGAGCTGGTGGACAGTGTTGATCGTGCCGGACAATTGCGCGTCGCACAGATGATGCGTGACCGTATTCGTGTGATCGAACTGTCCCCCGAACGGTTGGTTTATCAGCAGGCTGACAATTTTTCAGATGACCCGGCACCTGACATTCGCGATGCTCTGTTTAAGCTGACAGGCAAACGCTGGCAGCTTGAAAAAGGTGAGGGCGAGGCACAGTTGTCCTTGCGTGAACAGGCTGAAGCCGATGCCAAAGCTGCAGGCGATCGCATTCGATCAGACCCGCTTGTGAAGGCGACGCTCGAAGCTTTCCCGGATGCCGAACTGATCGAGTCTAACGATCCAGCGCTGCTTGGCGGTGCACGCGCATCAGGCGGCAGATGAATTCAATGGAGAAACCCCGATGAAATCGATGGAAGAAATGATGCAGGCAGCTCAGCAGGCCGCCGAGACAATCCAGAATCAGATGAGCGACATGCAGGTCAAACTCGATTCGATTGAAGTCGAGGGGGCAGCGGGTGGCGGACTGGTGAAGGTTCGCGCTACCGCCAAAGGCCGCATTCTTGGCGTCAACATTGATGACAGCCTGATGAAGGTCGAAGAAAAGCACATGGTCGAAGATCTCGTCACGGCTGCATTCAACGATGCGCGGGACAAGGCAGATCGCGTATCTGCTGATGAAATGAAGAGCATGCAAAGCGGCATGGGACTTCCGCCGGGTTTCAATCTTCCCGGAATGGGATGATCTAGGCTTGAAAATCTCCATCGCCCTGCGAAGCCTGCTTCTGGCCATCGGCCTGATGGCAAGCGGGGTTCTGGTGGCGGCGCAGGAAGCCGGCGGCGAGGAAGATAACGCGAGCGAAGCGGCTCCTCCCGCTTCGGGAATAGGCGCAATTTGTTGGGCTGCGATCGTCGAGAACGGATATCAGGTCGCGTCCCGCTGCGACTTTGGAGAGCGATCCTCTTCACCGGAAACTATCGCCGCATACGAAAAAGCGCGGAGCGAATTGGCGGAGCGGTTTCTAGCCAGTGGCTGGACCAGGGAGACGCTAGACAGGTTTCGCGCTCATCAAGGCAATGCTGACGTGCCGACAGATCAGCTTTGCGGATTTGACAGGGATGACAACGATACGGGCAGCTTTCTCTTTCATCTCGCCCAGTCGAGACCCGAGAACATCGACAAAACTACGCAAAGCGTGCTGGCGATCCCGGGAAATCCCAAGTGGGGAACGTGCTTGTGATGGCTTGAGCAGGGGCGTCCACAGCAAACTCCCTGTGACCATTGCGACCTGTGATGGCGCTACCCATATTCAATCGCAACGGCGCACCCCAATGGTGGCCACGGAAAAGAACCAATGACACAACACTTTCCTCTCCTTCCTCTTCGCGACATTGTCGTTTTTCCTGGGATGGTCGTGCCGTTGTTTGTCGGTCGCGACAAATCGGTTGCCGCGCTCGAAGCTGCAATGGAAGCGAGCAAGGATATCTTCCTTCTGGCGCAGCTTGACCCGGGCTGCGACGATCCCGAAGGCGATGATCTGTACGACGTCGGCGTCGTTGCGCAGGTCTTGCAACTTCTCAAGCTGCCCGATGGCACTGTGCGGGTGCTGGTCGAAGGGACCCATCGCGCGAAGATCGCGAACCTGAGAGCGCAGGATGATTATGTCCTCGCCGAAGTGGACTTGCAGGAACCGGAAACGGTCGCCGGCAGCGAAGTCACGGCCTTGATGAGGCAAGTGATCGAGCAGTTCGGCGAGTACGCCAAGCTCAACAAGAAGCTGGGCGATGATGCCAATATCGACCTGAGTGACGTGGACGATGCCGGGCAGCTGGGTGACACGATCGCGGCAGCGCTCAATGCCAAGGTTTCCGACAAGCAATCACTGCTGACCGAAGCCAATCCGCTGAAGCGGCTCGAACTGGTGATGGCCTTCATGGAAGGCGAGCTCTCGGTGCTGCAGGTCGAGCGCAAAATCCGTGGGCGTGTGAAACGCCAGATGGAGAAAACCCAGCGCGAATATTACCTCAACGAACAGATGAAGGCGATCCAGAGCGAGCTGGGTGGCGGAGACGGTGAAGAAGGCGATGAAATTGCCGAACTGACCGAGAAGATCGAGAAAACCAAGCTTTCCAAGGAAGCGAACACCAAGGCCAAGGCTGAGCTGAAGAAGCTCAAGGGCATGCAGCCCATGAGCGCCGAGGCCACTGTGGTGCGGAACTATCTCGATGTGCTGCTTGGTCTGCCGTGGGGAAAGAAGTCGCGGGTCAAGAAAGACATCGCAAAAGCGCAGGAAGTGCTCGACGCGGATCATTATGGTCTTGAGAAGGTCAAGGACCGGATCATCGAATACCTTGCCGTACAGGCGCGGACCAACAAGTTGAAAGGGCCGATCCTGTGCCTTGTTGGCCCTCCCGGTGTGGGCAAGACTTCGCTTGGCAAGTCGATTGCGAAGGCGACGGGCCGCGAGTTCGTGCGCCAGTCACTAGGCGGCGTGCGCGACGAAGCCGAAATTCGCGGGCATCGTCGCACCTATATCGGTTCGATGCCGGGCAAGATCGTCAACAATTTGAAGAAAGCCGGATCAAGCAACCCTCTTTTCCTGCTGGATGAGATCGACAAGCTTGGGCAGGACTTCCGCGGAGACCCCGCTTCGGCTTTGCTGGAAGTGCTCGATCCCGAACAGAACAACAAGTTCCAGGATCATTATCTCGAGCTGGACCTGGATCTGAGTGACATCATGTTCGTCACCACGGCGAACAGTCTGGACCTCCCGCAACCTCTGCTGGATCGGATGGAGATCATCCGGCTTGAAGGATACACGGAAGATGAAAAGGTTGAGATTGCGCAGCGTCACCTGCTGAGAAAGCAGGTTGAACAGCATGGCCTGAAGAAAGGCGAGTTTGAGCTGACCGAAGACGGGCTGCGCGACCTTATCCGTTACTACACTAGAGAAGCAGGCGTTCGTACGCTTGAGCGAGAAATCGCGCGTCTGTGTCGCAAGAGTCTGCGCAAGATCCTTGAAAAAGAGGCAACCAGCGTCCGGATCACGCCGGAAAACCTCGGCGAGTTCGCCGGGGTGCGCAAATTCAAGCACGGCATGTCCGAAGACGAGGCGCAGATCGGCACGGTTACCGGGCTGGCCTGGACGTCTGTTGGCGGAGAACTGCTCACAATCGAAAGCGTCACGACGCCGGGCAAGGGTGAGATCAAGACAACCGGTAAGCTTGGCGAAGTGATGAACGAAAGCGTCGCGGCGGCGTTCAGTTTCGTCAAATCGAGGGCGCCAGCTTATGGGATCAAGCCGTCCCTGTTCCAGCGCAGGAATGTGCACATCCACTTGCCTGAAGGCGCCGTTCCCAAGGACGGTCCGAGCGCAGGTGTGGGCATGGTGACTTCGATTGTTTCGACATTGTCAGGCACGACTGTACGGCCGGAAGTCGCCATGACGGGAGAGGTCACTCTTCGCGGCCGGGTTCTTGCGATTGGCGGCCTGAAAGAGAAGTTGTTGGCTGCGCTGCGAGGCGGGATTGAAAAGGTCCTGATCCCTGAGGACAATGTGAAGGATCTGGCCGAAATTCCGGACAATGTGAAAGAGGGACTTGAGATCGTGGCTGTCAGCCATGTCGATCAGGTTCTTGAGCATGCGCTCACCGAGCTTCCCGCTCCGATCGAATGGACTGAGGCGGATGAGTTGGCGAGCGAACCCGGCGGCAATGCAAACCCCGCTTCCGCCGCTTCGGACGTGCCAACAGCGCATTGATCGTCTACATGGCTTGAGTGCCGCGAATCGCGGTATTCTATCGCTTGCCCGGAGCGTTTGCCTGTTGATTGGAATGGTGAGCTTCGACTCGTCGTAAATGCCATTGATTCGATCAAAAACGGCGCTTTTCCGGGCGTTTTACCTTTGACAGCCTTTCGAAAAACGTCTCAATTCTCGTTTTCGGAGAGGCGATTCACCAGATCCGAATTTGAAATCCGAACGAGGGGGTTCCCAGAATGAACAAAAATGATCTGATCGGCGAAGTCGCTGCATCCACCGGCCTTTCGAAAAACGACGCTGCCAGTGCTGTCGAAGGCGTTTTTGATGCGATTACGAAATCATTGTCGGGGGGTGATGAAGTTCGTTTGGTCGGGTTCGGGACATTTTCGGTCGCCAAGCGCAAGGCTTCGACCGGGCGCAACCCGCGCACAGGCGAGCCGATGACGATCAAGGCATCGAACCAACCGAAATTCAAAGCCGGCAAGGGTTTGAAAGACGCCGTCAACTGATTGCAGGCACATGCGCGCCAGATCAGGCGCTCAGAATCAAAAGGCCCCGCCGATCATTTGTTCGGCGGGGCTTTTTTGTGACTCCGCTCGCGCCCCTAGCGCGACATGTCGATCAAAGCTGTCGGAGCGGTCGCTGTTCGCGAAGACACCTCCCACGTCAGCACTTCGCCTTCTGCCGTTGTGACCGAACCTTCATCCGTGTTGTTCGCCCGGATCTTGCCGCCCGTCACAATCCTGAAAGTCCCTTCGATTTCAGGGAAGTTGGGCATGCCCTCGCTTTCGCTCGCAGCGGGATCATCCGAGCCGGGAAAGCTGTTTAACCCAGGCATGCCAGTGAAAAACGCCGCCAGTGGGCCGCCAGCAGCGGGCGAGGCAAATCCCGGTGCGTTAATCCGAACAATATCATTGTCGCGCATGATCAACTGAACGAACGGACTGGTTGTCGGGACACCTTCAATGACCGGGAACATATAGTCATGCGTCAGTGATCCCGTGATCGAATAGCTGATGTCGAAAACGCCATCTCCTTTGTCTTCGATCCGGTTCCACCCTTTCTGGCGCATCAAAAGCTCAATCAACTCAGCCGAAGCTTCAGGATCGGTTGGATTGATCCCTCCGAAAATCGCAGCCATCTGCTCGGCTTCCTGCTTGCGCTTTGCTTCGCGAGCTTCGGCACCAGCTTCCCAATCCGTGCGTTGCTGCGCCTCTTCTTCGGCTGTGCACTCCCGCTCCTCGAACGTCTCATCGTCCCAGCAATTGGCCTGAAAGGTCTGGTTCGAGCCGCCGAGTTCGGCGAGATCTGCCATCGCCAGGAAGAAGATTTCTCCTTCATAGGTGAAGGTAAACTGGTTCTCTTCGATCAATTGTAGCTCGGAGGTGAATTTGCCCGGTGTGATGAAACACCCCGTCAGAAGCAGCGACAAACCGGCCAGCAATGCGGCGGCTTTAGAACGGATCGATGAGTGGGCTGTCATGACTTGATGCTCCCCTTCAGCAGCTTTCCGAATACCCATAGCGAGCGTTCAGCGTGTGGCTACAGCATATAGCGCAATTGCAGCGGCGTTTGATACATTCAGGCTTTCGATTGCTGACGAAATCGGCAGTTTGGCAAGAGCATCGCAATGCGCAGCGATATTGTGCCGCATGCCTTCACCTTCAGCGCCCAGAACCAAAGCGACCGGTCCGGCTGGCATCCCTTCGGCAAGAGTGGATTCCGCTTCTCCCGCCAAGCCAATGCGCCAGTATCCGGCCTCGGCAAGCTCATCCAAGGCTCTCGCGAGGTTGACCACCCGGACCCACGGAACAGTTTCGAGTGCGCCGGATGCTGATTTGGCGAGCACCCCGCCTTCGGGCGGCGCGTGACGATCCTGTGTAACAATGGCGGCCGCCCCGAATGCTGCTGCGGATCGCAGGATTGCCCCGACATTGTGAGGATCGGTGACCTGATCCAGTACAACAACAGGTTTTGTTGGTTCGCCGTTCGCCACTTCATCAAGGAAGATTCCATCGAGCGGCTCGCATTCCAAGACCAGCCCTTGATGTGGAGCATCCTTGGCCACCAATCGCGCGAGATCTGTGACATCGGCATACTCAACCGGGAAGTCGGGCGGCAGCTCACCATCGAGAGTGTCAATGCCCTCTCGCGTCGCCCACAGCTTGCGATGCTTGCGAGCGGGGTTCTTCAGAGCAGCTTCAACCGGATGACGGCCCCACAAACGCACATGGCCGGCAGTTCCCTTGCCGGATCCGCGTCCACCTTTCATTCGCCCGGCGCGCCCCCGAAGCGCACGTTCCTTTTTACCTTTGGCCATGCCCAAGTCCGATGCTGTTCCTGATTGTGCAAGTTCAAGCGCTCCCCTGCCAGTCGCCCCATTGACAGGCAAGCGCGGCTTCGCCAAAGGGGCGCCTCTCGGCAGCGAGACCGCTTGCGGTTTCGCACCAAGTTCTGGACATTCCTCCAGCAAGCCCTGTGTGGACAGGTGGCCGAGTGGTTAAAGGCAGCAGACTGTAAATCTGCCCGCGCAAGCGTACGCTGGTTCGAATCCAGCCCTGTCCACCACCGCTTTCCTATGCTGAATAGTAGCCTAAGCCTGTCTTAGACTTTGGTTTAGCAATTGCGGTTAACGCTGGCAGGATGAGCGCGCTTTCCATCCTGCTCTGGTGCATCATACCCAGCATTACCGCCGCAGCCGGTTGGTATGCCGGTCGAAAGGCGCTGCGCGATCAGGATACACGAGCGGGCAAAGCCGGATTGGACGTTGAGCCTGCATACGCGCCGATTATCAAAGACCCCCAGGCCGAGTTGTCTGAGCGGCTGCTCCGGGCTTTGAACACTGATGAGGTCGAGCTTCACTATCAGCCAAAGCTCAATGCGCGGACTAGCAGTTTCTCCGGGACCGAGGCACTCTTCCGATGGGAACGGGGAAAAGGCGCCGCCTTTTCGACTCAGGAGATCATTAACGCGGCAGAGAGCACTGGCGCTATTCGTGAACTGACGCTTTGGACGTTTCGTCGGGCAATCTCTGACCAGCTTCAACTGATCGATAACGGCATAGATCTGATCATCGATATAAACATGTCTGGCCGATTGCTTTCGGACAGCGAGTTCACGCTGCAGGCGATTGAGATCATCAAGTCCGCTCCAGGACGGATCGGCATCGAGATAACCGAAACGGCTGTGATCGAGCATCCCAAGCGTGCTCTTGCGAACCTTGAGCTATACTCAGCCGCAGGCGCTCCGGTTGCGATTGATGATTATGGCGCGGGATTGTCTTCGCTTCGCTATCTCAAAAAGATCCCGGCACAGGAGCTCAAGATTGATCGCGAATACATAAAGGATCTGGTTCATTCACACCGCGATCCGATGATTGTGCGTTCAACGATCGACCTGGCCCATGCGCTTGATCTGAAGGTGACGGCTGAGGGCGTGGATTGTCCCATGAAGCTTGCACTTCTTAAAGTGATGGGTTGCGACTTTCTTCAAGGGTTTCATATCGCTCGGCCAATGCCGTTGGCTGGTTTGATTGCGTTCATGAATGATATTGAAATGCAAAAAAGCATCGCGAATCCAGAGCTTTCTCTTCTTCCGAGCTCGCGTACGGGCACCTCTGACTAGCAGTCTGGTTCGTTGGTCCCTTAGGGAACAAGTAACCTCAGGTTAATGAACCCTTTTACCGGCCTCGCAATTTCCCGTGTGGCAAGTGCATTGTGGAACAAAACACAATTGCTGCTCCGACAGGTGAAAAATGAATGCGACTGCCGCATCTGACCAAACGACTCTTCGCTGCCACCGCTATTGGTGCGCTTGCCTTCAGCGCTCATCCCGCTTTGGCCGATGACGATCGCGATGAAATCGAGACGCGAGACGACTCGGATGATGATGATGATGAAAAGTCCAAGAAGAAGGACAAGAAATCCAAAAAGAAAAAGAACAAGAAGAAGGGTAAGTCTGATCCGGTCGCCGACCAGTCTGCCACTTCGGTTGATGATGCGGTTTCCGAAGTGGAGGTTGCGCCGCTTGCGATCGAAAGTGATGGCAATGCGGGCGCTACAGAAGCGCCAATCCTCGGTGAGACCACTCTAGACGCTCCGCTTTTGGTCGAAGCCGAAGAGCTGTCGGTGAGTGTAGATGTGGCAGCATCGCCCCAAGCCGAACAAACCCCTCCTTCGAACGGCCCTCTTAATCCCTTGGGTGGTCGTATTCGCACGTTCGCTGGCGATATCGACTCGCTGGGCGGTCGTATCCGCACATTTGCCGGTGATCTGGAGCCATTCGTTGGTCGCATCCGCACATTTGCCGGCGATCTCGATCCGAACGGGGGGCGAATTCGCACTTTCGAAGGCGATATTGACCCGTTCAAAGGCAACATCCGCACGTTCTGGGGTGACATGACCCCAAGCGCCGGGGATGTTGATCCGCAAGTCGGCCGCATTCGGACATTCTCAGACGATTTCCTGACACAAGCGTCAGAAATCTTGGCGCTTTGGGACTCAGGCGATGATGACGATTTCGAGCAGGCGATCGATACGCTTGTTTCGCAGAGCAAGGCCCAGTGGGGTGATGAGATAAGGACGCAAACTGGCAAAGGTTTCAATCGCGGCTTCGCCAATGGCTTTGCCGAGAAGTGGAACGTCGATCTAGACGATCTCGATAGCCTGAAGGATTGGGACCGGTTCACTCGTCAAGCTTTCTTGCTTGATTGGTACGATAACCTGCTGAATTTCTCCGGTCTCGATCAAGTCGATCACTGGATGAACGCCGTCAATTGGACACCCCGTCTGACGCAGATCCAGAGCGGGGGGTGGTCTCCGACCATTGGCCTCATCGATTTCTTCGTCCCAGCGGATGCGGACATTGCTGATCGGGTGGTTTTCTCCGGTGGCCATGAATCGGTTGACGATATGCATGGTGCTGCGGTTGGGAGCCTGATCGCATCTCCGCATGATGGTCGCGGAGTGATGGGGATTGCGCCGCGATCGAGGATCGCCGCTTACAACCCATTCGATGATACTCGCACTGCCAATTGGGCTGATGTTGAAGCGGGCATTGCTGCCGTGCGTGGCAGAGGCGCAGACGTTATCAATCTCTCCCTCGGTGTGCAGGGTTACACGTTGCCTGAGGAGTGGCGTGATATCTTCCTCGGTCAGCCGGATTCCTGGTTGCAAGGTACGGTTTACGTCATCGCCGCAGGGAACGATGGCGTCACGCAGCAGCAGGACATCGAGTTCGGTGAGGCTGTCGACACCTCGTTCATCGTTGTCGGCTCTGTTGATCCCAATCGCGAAATTTCAGCCTTTTCCAATCGCCCCGGCACGGCCTGTGTCACGAACAACGGGGCTTGTTTGAACGACACCGGCTTCTCGAAAGGCGACGAAGATTTCTCGGATTCGAGCTATCTGAGCGAAAGCGGGTTGTTGGCGAACCGCTTCATCGTGGCACCCGGTGAAATGATTCTCGTCTCTGATGGGAAGGGCGGGGTTACGCGCTTCTCCGGCACATCATTCTCCGCGCCGCTCGTATCGGGTGCGATTGCACTGATCCATGAACGGTGGCCTTGGCTCCGCAACAATCCGAAAGACGTCACCAAAGCCATTCTCGAAAGCGCGCAGGATCTCGGTGCGCCTGGCGTTGATCCGATTTACGGCCATGGCTTGCTGGATATCGAAGCCTCGCAATCGGCTTTGGATTTCAACAAGCTGACCTACTACCTCAAAGATTCGAACGGTGGTTGGCTTCAGTTTGGCAAGCGCGTTTCCGCCAACTCATTGTTGGAAAATGGCTTTCAGTCCTCTTGGGCGCGCGATGAGCTGTATTTCACAGCGTTTGAGCCGCTTGTGGAATCATTCCGTGATTTCCAAATCCCGCTGTCGGAACGTTTGTTCAATTCGAGCATCAACGGAACCGACTTCCACGATTACATGTACGATCGCTTCGTAGCATGGGTCGGCGGCGAAGCTGGATTCACCTCTGATCGCGTCGCCTTCTCAGATGTTGCACGATCACCGTCAAGGTCTCTCAGCAACGGTATGCTCTTTTCCATGACGAGCCGGGTCGAAGCTGTGACCGCAAAGCGCAATGCATCTGCACTCAGGATGCACTCGACGGTGGAAATGACGGCTCCCGATAACAGCTTTGCTGTGACATTCGGATATGGTGATGCAGCCGCGATCATGGGCGGCCAAGCAAACCTCGCGCGCAATGATGACTACAATCCGGCGAGTGGCGGTGCCAACCCGCTGTTGGGATTTGCATCAGGCGGAAGCCACGTCGCCATGCGTGCGCAGATCGTGAAGGGTCTTGATGTCAGCTTTGGCTTCACAGAGCGTGACGGCCTGCTTGAAAACGACATTGCCAACGCGAACTTCACACCAGGCGATGAGTTTCTAATCCGCCAACGGGGCGTGTATGAAGCCAACGCGATGACGATGCGCGTCGCATACACATTTAACGACGCCGTCAATGTATCTGCGACAGTAACTTCGTTGAGGGAAAACGATGCATTCCATGGGGTAAGATCGCTTGAATCCAGTGATTTCGCTGGCGGTACACGATCAAATGGACTGACTCTCGCCGCTGATTTTGATCTCGGCAAGGGTGTGAGCCTCTTCGGATCAGCGACAGCAGCGAGCAGCCAGTCAGCACAGGATGCAACTTTGCGCCTGACCAATACCCGATCGACGGCTTTCCAGGCTGGCATCGCCAAGCATGGCGTGCTGAATGGGAAAGACGACCTTCGCGTAACAATCGCTCAGCCAATGGCATTGGTGCGCGGATCGATCGACTTCGAACAGGTCGCTGTCATCAACAGAGATACCGGTGAAATCGGAGTATCGACCGAACGCTTTGACATCTCCCATGACGGACCGCGTCGCTTGGTTGCCGAAGGCCTGTACCGGACTCCTCTCTTGAAAGGGTCGAGCGAGTTCAGTCTCTTCGCCCGCGCAGAAATGCGTCCGACAGCCAACCTTGATGAGGCAACGCCCAACGTGATGACGGGCGCAAGGCTCCGGATTCCTTTCTAGGAATATCCGGAGGTTAGGCGGAGTAAACTTCGCACCTCGTTAACCCAAACGGTTTAATACGATACGGATGAAATACTGGGCGGCCCTTATTGCATCACTGTTTGCCGCATTAACCCTGCACGGTCCGCTTCAGGCCGAGGGGGTTGGTGCGGAAAGCACTCAGCAACAAGGGCCTGCCGCCGATCCAGCATTCGCTGCCGCGATCGAGGCGGCCAAGT
>JBCBHD010000009.1:0-23416 GCA_038526115.1 Pseudomonadota bacterium
TAGAGTGGCCAGAGGTGTCATTTGCACTGATCAGAGAGCTAGCAATCGAAGGCGCGTTGGCGGGCATTTTTACTACTCTTCTTCGCCAAAATAGACGAAGCGCTTTCGATGCCGGTTGGACCAGCGACCGCAAATGGGTCGGGTGCTGAAGGTCAGCTCCCGACCCTGCGCCGCAAAAGCGGACAGTCGGCAACCGGCCCAGTTTGAGCCATCAACCCATGGCCGGTTCTGGTAGATGGGAGTAGTCATTTACTGATGTCTTTGCCTTCAAGCAATTCCAGAACTGCGCACTGGTCGTCAGTTTCGACTGCACATTGATCGACTGTCTTACTAAGAAGCCCTTCTATTTGCCGCAGGTCAGCGATTTTTGACCTGACCTGTTCAAGGTGTTGTGCAGCGATTTGCTTCACTTTCTCACAGGGCTGATCGCCCTCATCATGTAGTCCGAGGATTGCTCGCACCTCTTTTGGCGCAAACCCCAAACCACGCGCGCGCTTGATGAAACCCAAGGTCTGAACATGCGTGTCGTTGTAGACCCGGTGTCCGCCTGCGGACCGAGGTGGCGCAGGCAAAAACCCAGATTTTTCGTAATACAGGATCGTTTCACTGTTGATTCCCGTTTCACGAGCAAGTTGGCCGCGCGACAGGCTGTTTGGGTTGGTCATCCAAAAAAACTCCTTGATCCTATAGTTACTACAGGTGCGATAACGGGTCAAAATCAGTGAGACTCGACCAATGACGACATCAGAATCAGAAAAGCCCGGCGGACAAGCTGCGACTGAGAAAAGCATTGTTTTCGGAGGGATATTCGCAAGCAGCGCCGCCTTGGTCTCTGCCGCCGCGTGCTGCGTCCTTCCCCTTGTATTCGTGTCGCTCGGGATTGGGGCCAGCGGGCTTTCATTCCTTGTGCCGTATCACTGGCCGCTAACAATTGTGGCGGGGGCTGCCATTGCCGCAGGCTGGATGCTCGTCTTGCGCAATTGGTCTAGAGGGTCAGTAGCTAGATCGACGACTATCGTATTGGCATTGGCAACTCTTCTGCTCGTGCTATCAGTGGCTTGGAAAACCTATTTTGAAGGCCCCCTGCAGATTTGGCTGAACTCATGACTATCCTTCGCTCGACACTAACCTGCACGCATTGCGGCCATTCCGAGACCGAAACGATGCCAACGGACGCCTGCTGGTATTTCTACGACTGCAAAGGGTGTGACCAAAAATTGCGACCCAACGAAGGTGATTGTTGCGTCTTTTGTTCTTTCGCCGATGTGCCATGTCCGCCAATTCAAGAAGGCAATTGCTGCGGTGGCTGACGCACAGCCGAGAGATCTCTCGGCACGGCGCTTTTCATTCTTTTCAATATGGGTTCGCAGCAAGTTTATGTCGGCAAATGGGTCGCAAGCTGAATGTCGGCTTTTCGCGTACATGAAAACCAAAGCAGACATTCTGGACACGGCCCAATCACTGCCACCGCAAATGGCGACCAGGACCGATGTCTCTAGTCCAAATGTATCTTTGCCTTAGCCAACTCGATCGCTCTTGGTGCGTCTACTTAGCTGTGACGCGGGCTTTGCGCCTGCGGAACATGAGAATGCAGCCAAGTATGCTCGCGAAGACACCAAGCGCGGCGAATAGAATTAGTATCGGGTGGCTCGTGTCCTCTCGCGTCCGCAAATCCATGATGTGGAGACCCCACATGAAATCAAATGCGCGCCACCAACTTGTGCGGACCGCCTCGATCTGACCCGTGTCGCGGCCGACATAAACATGCGTTCGTTCGTCCAGAACGACCTGCCAAACAGGCAATGGCCGGCGGAAGTCGAATGGCGCGCTATTCGCCTCAAACAGGCGCACCGTGGTGACATTGCTACCACCGACGATCTGCTCGGCCACAATTGACCGAGCTTGAGCTTCGTCCACTTGCGGCAAGGAGGTTCGGCTTTCCCAATCCAATCGGGTGATGCTTCCATCCATCGCGGTCAGCATCACGATGGCTTGCCCGTCTTGCATAAATGCGCGCATCTCTTTCAGAGGCTGGTCGATCTCTGGGACCACATCGGACGGCAAAGCGACAGCAGGCTGATCAGAGGCAATACGCAGATGATTGCCGCGCACCTCTTCTATCGGGCGAGCGGCCATGAACAGGCCGCTCGCCATCCACATCAAGATCGGAATTCCCACCAGCCAACCTAGCCAGATGTGCCATTTGGCGAAGCGCAGCATTAGAGGTTTTGCCAATTTAGCATCTCCATTTTTGGGGTTGGGACTTGGCGGGGCCGCTCATTTGGACCTTGTCATTGCGCTGCGATCGAAGTGACTGTGTTGCCTTCTTCGCCGGTGCTGAACTCGAACGTGACAGTGTCGCCGACAGCGACGTTACCGCGAACTTCCTCGGTGGCGTCAAAAGCCATGACCATCTCGGGCCATGCGAGTTCAGGAACCGCCTCATGGTCGATAGTGACTGTGCCTGCTTCGGCGTCGATGGCAGTCACAGTGCCTTTGGCGGTCGAGCTCTTGGCTTCCGCACCGTTCTCCATGCCGTCATTCATGCTCGACATGGCGCTGTCGTCCATTGCCATGCCTTCGTGCTCAGTCATTTCTGCACTGCTGTCGCACGCTGCCAGCATCAATGGGGCAACCAAGAGGGTTAAGCGGGTTGTGGTACGCATTTTTCTTCTCCTACGGATTGTGATGGCTGTTTAGGCCGGGGGCGCCGCATCAAGAGGTAAGCGGCGGGTAATACGAACATGGACAACAAGGGTGCGGTGATCATGCCGCCGATCATCGGCGCGGCGATCCGGCTCATAACTTCCGAACCTGCTCCCGTGCCAACGAGGATCGGGAACAGGCCAGCCAGAATGACGGCAACAGTCATTGCCTTCGGCCGAACGCGCAGCAGCGCGCCCTCCCTGATCGATTTGGAAACGGATTCCTCTGTGGGCTCATCCGACTGCCGTTCCATCGCGGCCTTCAGGTAGATCAGCATCACGACGCCAAACTCTGCGGAGACCCCGGCAAGGGCGATGAAGCCGACGGCTGTTGCGACCGACTGATTGTAGCCCAAGAGGTAAAGCAGCCAGAAACCGCCTGTAAGGGCGAATGGCAAAGTTCCCATAACCAACATCGCTTCATCCACACGGCGGAAGATGAGGTAGAGCAGCAGGAAAATAATGCCGAGCGTTGCTGGAATGACGACCTGCAGACGCTCATAGGCCCGAGTGAGATATTCAAATTGTCCCGCGTAAGAAAGGCTTACTCCTGCGGGCAATTCGACACCGTCTGCAACGGCGCTCTGCAAGTCGCTCACTACTGAGGCGAGGTCACGTCCTCGAACATCGACATAGACCGCACTGACAAGGCGGCCCTGTTCGTTTTTGAGCATCGGAGGGCCATCGCTCACGCTCACCTGCGCAACTGTCCCCAGTGTGATCTGCTGACCAGCGGGAGTAAGCACTGGCAGCGCACGGATTTCATCCACGCTATCGCGGATTTCGCGAGGATAACGAACGTTGATTGGATAGCGCGCCAGTCCCTCGACCGTACGCCCGATATTCGCCCCGCCTATGGCTCCGGATACGATCTGTTGGACATCGGCAATATTGAGGCCGTAGCGGGACGCAGCGACCCGGTCGATGTCCACATCGATATAGCGCCCTCCTGACAAACGCTCCGCCAGCGCTGAACTTACGCCTGGAACCTGTTTAGCAACATTCTCTATCTGCAGCGCAACACGCTCGATTTCTGCCAGATTTTCACCTGAGACCTTGACCCCGATCGGGCTTTTGATCCCGGTGGCCAGCATATCGATACGGTTGCGTATTGGAGGTACCCAGACATTAGCAAGGCCGGGGACTTGAACCGCCCGGTCGAGCTCTTCGACGAGCCCTTCAGGCGTCATACCCGGCCGCCATTCCTCGCGCGGCTTGAAGCGGATTGTGGTCTCAAACATTGTGAGGGGCGCGGGGTCGGTTGCCGTATCCGCGCGGCCAGCCTTGCCGAAGACGGTCTCGACTTCTGGTACCGACTTGATCAGCCGATCAGTCTGCTGAAGTAGCGCCGATGCTTCTCCCGGTGACAGTCCCGGCAGGGCGCTGGGCATGTAGAGCAAGTCCCCTTCATCAAGCGGGGGCAGGAACTCGCCACCCAAGCGGCTGAAAGGGACCAAGGCGGTGAGGAACACTAGCCCTGCGATTACTAGCGTCGCCTTTGGGCGTTTCATGACCCAGTCGAGGCCGGGGCGATAGGCTTTGGTCAGCCAGCGATTGAGGATATTGGAATCTTCCGACGGTATCTTACCCCTGATCAGCCATCCCATCAGAACCGGAACCAAGGTCACCGACAGGATCGCTGCCGCCGCCATCGCATAGGTCTTGGTAAAGGCAAGCGGTGCGAAAAGGCGTCCCTCTTGCGCCTGCAGGGTAAACACCGGCAAAAAGGAGAGGGTTATGATGAGCAGACTAAAGAACAGGGCAGGCCCAACTTCTTTCGAAGCGTCAGCGACGAGGCGCCATCGTTCACCCGTTTCAAGTTCGGAATCCGGATTGTCGCGTTCCCAATGTTCGATGTGTTTGTGCGCGTTCTCAATCATGACGATTGCAGCATCGACCATTGCGCCGATGGCAATCGCGATGCCGCCCAGCGACATGATGTTCGCATCCACTCCTTGAATGCGCATAACAATGAAGGCGGCGAGGACACCCAGTGGCAGGGTGACAATCGCAACCAGAGCGGAGCGAATGTGCCAAAGGAACAGCGCGCAGACGATTGCAACAATAATGAATTCAGCAATCAGCTTTCCGGTGAGGTTGTCGATCGAGGCATCGATCAGCTGTGAACGATCATAGGTCGTGACGATCTCGACCCCTTCGGGCAGGCTCGCCTTGAGCATCTCCAGCTTTTCTTCGACTGCCGTGATCGTGGCGCGCGCATCTTCGCCCTGGCGCAGCACAATGATGCCGCCTGCGACTTCGCCCTCTCCGTTGAGCTCCGCTATCCCGCGGCGCATTTCAGGGCCGAGCTGGATCGTCGCAACGTCGGAAAGAGTGACTGGAATCCCATTGCCGAACGTCTTCAGCGGGATCTGGCGAAAGTCATCGAGTCCTTCGATATAGCCCGAAGAGCGCACCATGAACTCGGCTTCTCCGGTCTCGACAACCGAACCGCCAGCCTCCTGGTTGGCCGCCTGTATCGCGCGCACGACCTGGCTGTGAGTCACGCCAAACGATGCCATACGATAGGGTTCAAGAACCACTTGATATTGTTTCACCATTCCGCCCACGCTCGCCACTTCAGCGATGCCGGGAATGGTCTGAAGTTCGTAGCGCAGGAACCAGTCCTGCAGGCTCCTGAGGCCTGCAAGATCATTCCCGCCCGTGCGGTCGACCAGAGCGTATTCGTAAATCCATCCCACCCCAGTCGCATCAGGCCCGAGCGCCGTGGTCACGCCTTCGGGCAGCTCGCCCTCAACCTGATTGAGATATTCGAGAACACGCGACCTCGCCCAATACAGATCGGTACCGTCTTCGAAGATAATGTAGACATAGCTGTCGCCGAACATCGAATAGCCGCGCACCGTCTGCGCCCCCGGAACGGAAAGCATGGTGGTGGCGAGTGGGTAGGTCACCTGATCTTCGACGATGCGCGGAGCCTGGCCCGCATAATTTGAACGCACCACGACCTGAACATCGGACAGGTCTGGAATGGCGTCGACAGGGGTTGCGCGCACCGCCCAGAAACCGGCGAGCGTGACAGCGATTGCGGCCAGAACGATGATAAACCGGTTGGCGATCGAGAGGTCTATAATCCGGGCGATCATCGGCCCACCTTTCTGATCGACACGATGCGCGGTCCGGTATCATGCTGTGTGAAGGTGAATTCGACCTCATCTCCAACTTCGACAACAGCGGTCAACGCCGCGTCTTCCAGCTCAAATGGCATGACCATACTCGGCCAACTCAACTCCGGCACCGGAGCGTGATCGAGCGTGATCTTATCACCATCGATTTTGGTCACACGGCCCGTGGTCTTGTAGCCCTTGCCAGCCTGTTCGTTTTTGGACGCATCAGGCATGACCCCTTCGATCGACCGGATTTCGATGCCTGAAAGACTCGCTTCGGAATCGAGCAGGAATTGACCCGAGGTTACGACTTGTTCGCCTTGTGCAAGTCCAGCAAGCACTTCGGTTTGGCCATTCGCTTCGCGCCCGATCTCGACTTCTGCGGGGAGGAAGGCGCCCTCATCTTGCTTGAGCATTACGATGTTGCGGCGCCCGGTGCGGATGATCGCTTCGGACGGGACAAGCAGAGCGCGGCGGGTGTTTGGTGTGAGTGAGACTTGCGCGAACATACCGGGTTTAAGCCTCCCGCTCGGATTTGGAAGCTGGGCCCTTACAGTGAGTGTTCGGCTCGCAGTATCGGCACTCGGCAGGATTGCGATGATCCGGCCTGCAAACTTTTCATTGGGAAACGCTGCCAGATTGGCGCTGACGGTCTGGCCTTCGCGAATGTCTGCTGACTGTGTCTCAGGAAGGGAGGCCTCCAACCAGATCGGTGAGAAGCCCGTAATTTCTGCGAGAGTTTGCCCTTCCATAACAGTCATTCCGGGGCGCACCCCCAACGAGGTGATAGCGCCTCCAGAAGGCGCGGTAACCGTTATGACCGTCTGAGCACGGCGCGTCCGTTCTACCGACGCGATGATACCGTCGGGCATGCCGAGCAAATGCATCCTTTGCCGCATCGCATCGGTGAGCGCTGTGTCGCCAGTATCGAGAACAGCTAGGAATTCGCGCTGGGCTCCGCCCCAGCTGGGCACAAGTATATCGACCAAAGGCGCTCCTCGGGCGACCACGTCGTCTTGTGCCAATCCATAGGTGCGCTGCACGTATCCTCCGGCACGCGGCTGCACCAGTGCGACATTACGATCATTGTAGGCGAGCGAGCCTGAAACGGTTATTTCCGGCTCGAGGGTTCCGAACTCGGCAGTCGCCGTCCTCATTCCAAAATTCTGAACCAGCCCCGGATCGATTTGAACGCCTGCCGTGGCAGACTCGCCCGCGCATTTCGGGACAAGCATCATATCCATGAACGGAGATTTCCCTGGCTCATCGAAGCGTTGGCCGGGAACCATGGGGTCGTACCAATAAAGCACGTCCTCACACTCGCCCTCAGCGACGTCGTCGGACATAACTTCGCTCTCGCCGCCAAGCGTCGAAAGGCCATATCCGGCGGCCAGGCTCACAAGCGCGATGGCCGCCATTGCGCCGTAAGTGCGCTGCTTCGGCGTGACACGTTCTTTTTCGTCGGTCATCGCCGTGCCTCCCCATAATAGAGTCTGATTTTTACTGCCATGGCGACCGTGGCGGCCTCTCGCTCGAGAATTTCCAGATCGAGCAGCGCGAGATCGGCCTTGGCTGAAATGACATCTATGAGATCGGCACGCTCAGCGGCGAAACTGGCGGTCTCGAATTCCACTCGGCTGCGTGCCAGAGGTAGGAGCTCATCTCGCGCCCGCTCCCATTGACGCCGGGCGCTTCGCCATTCAGCTAAATCCGTTTCAAATTGGACCCGCAGCGCCCGCAAACGATCGGCGCGTTCAGCCTGGGCCGCAGCGGCGCCGGCTTCGGCGGCCCGGATGCGAGGTTGTTGTCGCTTTCCAGAGAAAATTGGCAGAGTTACAGATCCCATGACCGACAAAGCATCTCCAAACCCAGGGTCGCGCCGGCCATAATTGACGCTCACGCCAAAATCGGGACGCAATGCAGAGCGAGCAAGGTCAACGCCCGCATCGGCGCGGCCGCTCTCTGCATCAGCCAGTTGAATTTCTGGGTTAAGCTCAAGCAGGTTCAGCAGAGCCTCACGGTCAACCTCGATCGCGGGTGGATTGCCCGACGCCGAGGGCTCCCTGATATTTGTATAGCTCGAAAGTTCGGCTCGCGCTGCGTCCTGTTCCGCTTCAATCCGCGTGACGGCATCTTCAATTGCGAGAAGTTCGCGGCGGATAGCCAGGCTTTCGGCAGGCCGCGCCGAACCCGATGCGACGGCGGCATTGGCGACGGGCAAGAGCCGGCGCAAATCGCTTAGGGCTGTATGCCCAAGCGCAAGCTTGTCCTGAGCATAAAAGAGGTCAACCCACGCGAGCGCGGTGGCGACGTCGATCCTGCGTTCTGCAACGCCCAGTCGCTCTTCCGCAATACGGATATCAGAGCTCGCAACACCCAGTCGCGCCCTTCGCCTTGCCAAGTTTGGTATGGATTGCTCGACTCCCACGCTGATCTGTGTGGGAAGCTGGCGATCCAATTCGAAGGCGACCGGTCCGGTGACCGGTAGATTGGCAATTCCGCCGCGCAGAATGGGGTCCGGAAGTGCGTCTGCTGCTTCTGAGGCTTCGCGCGACCCTCGGATACGCATTTCACCGGCCTGCAAAAGCGGCTGATCTTCACGCGCAGCGCGCAAGGCTTCATCATATCCAAGCGGCTGCGCAAATGCGATGTGTGTTGGCAATAGAGCCGCGACGAGGGCTCCGCCTATGAACCATTTCATGAAGTCTTCTCACTCGAAAGGAATGCTGCGCGCCAGCAAGCTGATTGATGCAACTAAGGATGCATCGATACGCTCAGGCAACACATAGAAAGGGCGCAATGCGCCGCTATTCTCTGTAATCGAGTTAGAATCGGGGAGGCGGATAGTCTGGTGAGGAGTGACGGCCCAGGAGCTGAGCTTCGCCATCGGAAGCATATCGCAGACTGCTGGCGAAAAATCCGCTGGTGATCCGCGTAACTTCGCTGCCCAAAAAGACTGGGGCGGTGGCATTCATAGATGCCAAACAAGCCAGCGACATGTCCTTACATTGGCTATCCGCGTCGTCCGAATGACCAGCGTGCTCTGGCCCTTGCGAGGAATGGTGTTTCATCTTCGCACAATCCATCACCGACATCGCCTCAGCTTGCGGCGTAGCCGCAGCTGGAGCTGAGACCTGAAACAGCAGGCCAACGCAAAGCGCAATATGGGTAAGGCAGCGGATCAAACGCATGGGCAGTAAATAGTACCTTGAGCACAGATGAGCAAGAAACTCTTGAGAATTTCGTGTCCGATTTGGGTTGCTTACACAATTCACCTCGACTCAATTCCAGATGCATCCTTACTAGCATGGTCGGCTCGGTGGGCTTCTTCACAGCGATGCGTTTCGATCCACATGTCTTCTGCTTTATCCTTTGAGCTCGAAGATTTTCAGATCGCTACCTGCCGCTATTTTACTCCAACACTCCCGACCGTTTATCACTTCTTCCCAATGGGGGTTCGCGTAGGCAAGATAGATCGGACGTTGATCGCGCCGCGCCGATGCCTCGACCCGATCAAGAAAGGCGTTCAGAATGGTTTTGCCAAAAGGGTTGTAAAGATAGAGTAGCAGCGGCCCGCCGGGTGCCTCAAACTCCCTCGCATCGCCTTGAGTGAATTCCGGAATGGCGTTGAGGGTGGTTTGCTTGGCGACCAAACTTGCATTGTTGCGAGCAATGACGATCAACTCCTGCGAAAATTCGAGACCAAGCGTCCGTCGAAACCCCTGTATAGCCGCACATATGACGACCATGCCTTTGCCAGATCCTATATCGACAAGAGTAAAATCAGCTGGATCAATGGTGAGAAGCGAAGTGATCTCTTCTATGATCTCCGGACGACTGGGTTCGTAGGCAACACACTGCCGCGCCATGTGGACGGGGAAATCAAGTGCGGACATCCTCATGATATCAGCGGTGTCCGTGCCCCATCGCTCATCAAAAGAACGATTGGCGGCAAGGTGTTCGGCTTCGGCGCGGCGCTCACTCGGCAGGGCAGAAACGAGAGTTTTGAATGTGACCGAAGCCAATTCGGCCAAGCTTCGGCCTCGAAGGATTCTCGCTAACCGATTAATCATGAGGTTCGAACCTATTTCCATTCTCACCGGCAGATCGGCGTAGGAAAACCCATTCCGCCAAGAATACGATAGCAATGCCAGCGACGGCGTAGACAACAATGATCGGGTCACTTTGGAGCTTTGCGGTGGTGAAGGCGGCCAATACCACCGCATCGGCTGCAAGTGCGGCCAGCAACACAGTTGCCCTTGCACCGATTTCCTCGCGCAAATTACGGAACACGCCCCACTGCACGAGCATATCCATCACTAGGTAGAAGAATGCCCCTAATGCCGCGATGCGAGACAGATCGAACAGAACTGCCAAAGCCCCTGCGACCACTACGGTATAGACCAGCATATGGCTGCGGATGCCTCCGCTCATCCCGAAGTGACTGTGCGGGATCATCTTCATTTCGGTCAACATCGTCAGCATCCGGGACACAGCGAACACGCTCGCAATCACACCCGAGGTCGTTGCTGAAATCGCAATCGCGATAGTGAAGTAGAAACCAAGGGTTCCGAGGGCAGGTTCAGCAGCGGCGGCAAGCGAATAATCTCGCGCTTCAGCGATTTGCTCAATCGACAGACTTGAGCCCACAGCCAGCGCAACCAGCAGATAGATCACGACGCAGATCGCGATTGATACCATGATCGTTCGGCCGACATTTTTGTGCGGGTCGACGATCTCTCCGCCGCTATTGGTGATCGTAGTAAAACCTTTGAAAGCGAGGATTGAAAACGCAACCGAGGCTAGCAATGCCTCACCATTCGACATGACAAGCGGTTTCCCGAAGGCTCCCGACGAAAAGCCCCCAACCCACAGCGCGGCGATTGCGAAGATGGCGATGCCGGAGATCTTGATGGCCGACATGACAACGGAAAACCCGCTGACCGAACGGTTCCCAGAGACATTGATGAGATAGGCGAATACAATCAGGCCTAGCGCCAGAACCGATACCAGAACGCCGCTCTCTTCCATCGCAAAAGGTCTGAGCGCGTAGGTGGCGAATGTGCGGGCAACCAGGCTCTCATTGATCACCATAGAAAGCGCCATCAGCAATGAGGCAGAGGCCGCGACGGTGCCTGGGCCATAGGCCTTTTGCAGGATCATTGCGATCCCGCCGGATGACGGCCATTTGTTCGACATCTTGATGTAGCTGTACGCCGCCAGTGTGGTGACCAAGGCGCCTGCTACAAACGAAAGCGGAAATAGAGGGCCCGCAAGTTCCGCGATCTGACCGGTCAGCGCGAAGATACCCGCACCGATCATGACGCCGGTTCCCATGGCGACACCACCCCACAATCCGATCGAACCTGCTTTTTCTTCGCTGGTATGCGAATGGGTTTGTGGATCAGTCACGAATGAGGCCCCTGCCGATTCCTGAGAAAACAAAGCTTCTTGTTCCTTGATACGAAGCCAAGCGCCCTATCACTCAAAAAACCTCAGTTTTTGCAGCCGCGCTCTTCAACCTCTCAAGAATTCAATCCGACAGCCCGCAGTCTGAGCGAATTGGCCACCACTGAAATAGACGATGCGCTCATTGCAAAAGCCGCAAACATTGGACTGATCAGAATGCCAAAGAATGGATAGAGCAGACCTGCCGCGATCGGGACACCGGCTGCGTTGTAGATCAGCGCGAAGAACAGGTTTTGCCGGATGTTGCGCATGGTTGCACGGGCAAGCCGGCGAGCGCGGACGATGCCGTCAAGGTTTCCTTTGAGCAGAGTGATACCTGCGCTTTCGATTGCAACATCGGCTCCTGTACCCATGGCAATGCCGACATCTGCCTGAGCCAAGGCTGGAGCATCGTTCACACCGTCACCCGCCATCGCGACTTTGGAACCGGATTCCTGGAGCTCGCGAATGAGCCGGGCTTTGTCTTCCGGAAGCACGCCTGCGCGAATTTCGTCGATGCCAAGACGCGCACCGACTGCTCTGGCGGTGCGCTCATTGTCGCCGGTCGCCATAATGATCTTGAAGCCGAGCTTATGAAGTCTCGCTATCGCAGCGGGTGTGGTTTCCTTCACAGGGTCCGCGACAGCGATCAGGCCTGCAATTGCGCCGTCGACAACGACGAACATTACGGTTTCACCTTCATCACGGCGGAAATTGGCCTTTTCGCTCAATGGGCCTGCCTCGAGACCCAAATCATCGAGGAGCGCGAGATTGCCGAGCGCGACTGCCCGACCAGCGACCACGCCTTTGACGCCCTTGCCGGTGATTGCCTCAAAATCAGTTGCAGCTTCCAAGGCTATGTCGCGATCTTCTGCACCGCGCACGATGGCTTCGGCAAGCGGATGCTCAGAGCCGCGTTCGAGCGACGCAGCAAGACGTAAAACTTCTGCTTGCTCATGGCCTGGCTCGACCATGACGGCGACAAGCTGTGGCTTGCCTTGCGTGAGCGTACCGGTCTTGTCGACGATGAGGGTGTCGATCGTTTCAAAACGCTCCAGCGCCTCGGCGTTCTTGATCAATACACCGGCCTGCGCGCCCCTCCCTGTCGCAGTCATGATCGACATGGGTGTGGCAAGACCCAAAGCGCAAGGGCACGCGATGATGAGCACGGCTACGGCAGAGACAAGTGCATAGGCGAGTGCCGGGGCAGGTCCCCAGATGGCCCAGGCAATGAAAGCAATGACCGCGATTGCGATGACTGCCGGGACAAACAATCCCGCAACCCTGTCGGCATACTTCTGGATCGGCGCGCGCGAACGTTGCGCAGCGGCGACCATCTCCACGATTTGCGCGAGCATCGTATCCGACCCGACCCGCTTGGCCTCGATGATAAGGCTTCCGGTGCCATTGATGGTGGCCCCTGTAATGCTGTCGCCCTCTACTTTCTCGACCGGAACAGGTTCGCCAGTAATCATACTTTCATCGATCGCAGAGTGCCCGCTAATTACCAGACCATCGACGGGCACTTTTTCGCCTGGGCGAACGCGGACGCGGTCCCCGACAGAAACATGTTCAAGCGGGATCTCTTCCTCTGAGCCGTCATCACGAATGATCCGCGCGGTCTTGGCCGCAAGATCGAGTAACGCCCGGATCGCCTTACCCGTGCCTTCGCGAGCACGCAGTTCCATGACTTGCCCGAGAAGCACCAGAGTGACGATAACCGCGGCAGCTTCAAAATAGACCCCGACATTGCCTTGCGGATCGCGAAATCCCTCCGGAAAGATGCTGGGCGCGATGACAGCGACCACGCTGAATAACCAAGCTGCGCTCACACCCATCGCGATGAGTGAGAACATGTTCAAGTTCCAGGACTTGAAAGAGTTCCAGCCGCGCTCAAGAAACGGCCAACCGCACCACAATACAACCGGCGTCCCGAGAACAAACTCGATCCACAAAGTGGTGCGCTCGCCAAATATCTCTCGGACACCAGGCCAACCCAAAAAGGGACCCATTGTGAGTACCAGCAGTGGAAGCGTCAGAACCGCGCCGACCCAGAAGCGCCGTGAGAAATCGACCAGTTCGGGATTCGGTCCGTCTTCAACCATTGCGGCTGACTCAAGCTCGAGGCCCATCCCGCAAATCGGGCAGGACCCCATCTTGGTCTGCCGCACTTCCGGGTGCATTGGGCAGGTGTAAACGGTCCCACTATAGTCAGCCGGAACCTTGTCATATTTCCCGTCACTTGAGATAGGGGCGCTGGCGTGGTCGTGGTTGCAATGAGAGTGGTCCATCGCTTACTCCATTTCATTGTGAGGCCATCCCTTGCACGAAAGCTTCCGCCTCCGATTGCGATGGGAATGCCGTCGTTGTTTTCGGATTACGAAGGCCGCCGGTTCTTGCTGAAGAAGCGATACAGCGGCACCGCGAGAATGGCGATGTACCACCCGTACAAGAAGCTTCCGACCGCACCGGCGAAGAAGCCGGGCCATGTCAGCCACTCAAAGCCTGGCAGGAGCGGCTCCCACGCTTGGTGCATGTGAAATTGCGCAGGCAAGAGGAGGCCAAATGCCACGCAGACAAGGAATGTAACCAGCAGGAAGACGCTCAGAGTCCACCCCCAACGGGTGATGGCGGATCGCAGAGTTTCATCGGACATCATCTTTCTCCTTAACATATACTATAGAGGGGTATAGTATATTTCTCATTGTTTGCAAGTGCGGGCAAAATCGGGGCATGGGTGTCAGCAACGGAGAAACGACGATGGACGAAGAGAATACGAGTAAGTTTGCTAATCCAATTACCCGAATGCGACGGGTGGAGGGTCAGGCTCGCGGTATCATCAAGATGATGGAGGACGACCGCTACTGCGTCGACATCCTTCAGCAACTCATTGCCTTGGAAGCAGCTGCGCGAAAGGCACGGATAAAGGTCCTCGATATTCATGCAAAACACTGCATCCAAGAAGCTCTCGCTTCTAATGACACAGTCGACCAGTCGGAAAAGGTCGCTGAGCTTATCTCGCTTGTTGAGAAGATGGCAAAATGATCCGAGCGAGGTCATAATCAAGGCTTTCTGCCTTGGGAGATCGAAGTCTCGGCTTCGGATCATGAGCCGGGTTGAAAGCAATATCAGGGGTAACTCGCGAAAACGCGCTGGCCGCTGCTGCCGAAGGCGATGACTTGATAGGGTTGGACGCGTTCACCGGCTTCCATGCCGGGCGAGCCAAGCGGCATACCCGGTACAGCAAGGCCCGTTACGCCTTCAGGACGTTCGCGAAGAAGCTTCTCGATCGCCGCTGCAGGAACATGACCTTCGATGACATAGCCTTCGACCTCCATGGTATGGCAGGACCACAGCTCGCGCGGCACGCCTTTGTCCATTTTGACTTCCGCCATATCGGTGCTGTTCGTCGTCGTGACTTGGGCGTCCATGCCCTCTTCGAAATGTTCCGCCCATTTCAGGCAGCATCCACAGCCGGGATCACGAAACATCGTGTAGCTTGCCGCCTGCGCGACGTTTGAACAGGCTGCAAGCGCGAGAAACGCGGTGCCCAGAAGCGACTTGCGAAGACTTCGATTATGGGGTGTGCGGGTCAATTCCCGGCTCCTTTCTTGGTTGCGCGCCAGAGCGAGATCGCCCCGGTAACGGTTTGAAAAACCTGCAGCCGTTCACCGTCTTCAAAGATGTCCTGGAGGTGGCATTCGATGATCCCATCCGCATTGGGCTGGGTATCCTCGCGCCCATCGAGCTGCTGGACTGTAATGCGAAAGAGCCTGCGCATCAGCGGGCTGTCCTGATGCATGTAGTCGGCAATCAAGACCATTCCGCCGGGCTCCAGCAGATTAGCGATTTGCTCGAGTATCGCTCGCTTCTGTTCAGCTGGCACCTGGTGAAGGACGAGGCTGCTAACGATTTTGTTGGGCCGCCACCTTTCAGGCAAGCTCAGCGTATCGAGGAAACCATTGTGCCATCGGACTAGATCTGAGGCATGGCCGAACTTACGGCGGGCTATTGCCAGTGCAACCGGATCGGGTTCGACGGCAGCCAGATCGGCGGGTGGGCAGCTCGCCATCAGTTGGCGCAGCAAGCTGCCGGTGCCGCTTCCGACGTCAATCACTTTGTCACCTGGGACCAAGGCTGCGGCGCGAACCAGCGCGCCGCGCCATGCCTGCTCACGCGTGAGCGAAGAGATGGCAGCATCATAGAATGGTGTCAGCCAGCCTTTGCCAAGAGCGGGTGTGAAGGTGCGCGCATTCTCAGACTTGGCGGAATCGCTCATGACATGATCCCCAGATGGTTGGGGCCACGGGCCATCTCTCCGCCATAGTAGCCTTGGACGAGAATGGCTGCGGCGATGATCGCCAGCAAAATTCGCAGACGTGTACGACCGCCATCACGGACTGCTAGTGTCCAAGCCGCAATGCCAAGCACTGCAATGGCCGTCCCATTCCAACGATGAATTGCGAGATTAGACGATTGATCGTCTAGCCTCCAGCCTCCTGCAAACCAGCCAAAAAGGACCGCGATGATTGCTCCGATCGTTCCGAAGGCTACGAGAAGCCTGACGATTGTTTGAAGGCCAACGCTCGGAGACCATTTCATCGCAACCTCTGCCATTCCAGCGAGGAGAAGCAGCGCGATTGGAAAATGGACAACGGCAGGATGCAGCCGAGAAATCAAATCGCTCAGAGACGAAAGCCGATTTTCTTCGATCTTTTGCTGCATCACCTGCGCCGGCGTCATTGCTTGCGCGGGAGCGGCGACAGTCGGGCCAGCCCCGGGCGACGCAGCATGGTCCATCGCGTGCATGTCCTCGACATCGGTCAGACCAGCTTCCATCATCACCATCTCTTCATCGGACATATTCTTCTTATGCGCCTCGTGCGCGCTGAGCGGCACGGCAAGAACAAGTGCGACCAGAAGGGCAAAGATGCTGAGTTGGAAGGTTTGTCTCATACCATCTCTACGCTCGTACCCGTTCTACCCCTCAAAAAATTCTAAGGGCTTGAGAGCAATGGCGCGTATAGAAAGGCATCCAGCTACTAAGAGTGTAACATGATCAAGCCTCCATCATTCGACTCCGCCCTTGCCTCTCTTGCCGCCGAGACGAGTGCCAGCCATCCCGAAGGCTTCATGGATGGGGTCTGGCAACGTGCCGGGCAGCTTGGAGAGATTGCTGATCGGCGGCGGCGCGCTGCACTCTTTTCTGGCCTATTTGTAATAGGACTGGGTAGCGGCGTTGGCACAACCGCGTGGCCAAACGGTCTCGCCTCAAGTCCTCAAATTGCTGCATCTGATTTTGACACAAGTCACACATTGTCTCCGTCAGCGCTTCTCGAGGGCGGGTATTGAGCCTTGAAAACACATCATATAATATTCGCCGTACTGCTTGCCGCACTGGCAGGTTGCCTGGGTTCGCTTGCAGCAGGGCAGTGGTACGCAGAGGAGCGCACTGGCGGTCTCCACCAATTCGTGCACGATGAATTGGAACTGTCAGCCGAGCAGTCTTCCAAGCTCGATGCACTCGAAGCGCGATACGCAATCCAGAAGGCAGAGCTTGAGGCTTCGCTTCGCGCATCAAACGCGCGCCTTGCCGAGGCGATGGAAGCGGAACACGATTACGGTCCAGCGGTTAGCGCGGCTATCGATGATGTGCATGAAAAGATGGGGGCACAGCAGAAAGCGACGGTGCGTCACGTTTTCGACATGCGCGAGTTGCTCAGTCCAGAGCAGCAAGAGCAATTCGACCGGCAGGTGTCAGAAGCTCTCACCCGCAACCCACGCGACTGATCGTCAATGTCTTCGCTAGAAGGCGATAGTCAGCCGACACTAGAACAGCAGGCGGCACTAGGGAGCCGAACAGCCTTCAGCTCTTTGGTTGACCCCCATCTTGGTCGCCTCATTGCACTTGCTACGCGCATGCTTGGTTCGCGGCATCAGGGCGAGGACGCAGTGCAGGATGGGTTAGCATCTGTATGGCTCGCAAGGCATCGTCTCGATCCGGACCGGCCGATTGGGCCCTATCTAACAACGGCGGTTCTCAATAAATGTCGTGATCAGCTGCGAAAGCAGAAAGCGAAACGCTTCTTCGGAATAGGGGCAAGCGAAGACGCCTTTTCCATTGCCGACGACAAGCCTAACCCCGAAGAAGTGGCGGTCAAACGAGAGGAGCTAAGGCAGATTCAGGCTGAGATCGAACGGTTGCCGATCCGATTGCGCGAAGCGCTTGTGTTGGTAAGCATTGATGGCCGAAGCCAAGCCGAAGCGGCGAGCCTGCTCGGCGTGAGCGAGAAGGCCATCGAAACCCGAGTCTATCGCGCCCGGCAGCGTTTGCGGGAGAAGCTTGAGAAATTCTGAGGGGTTTGCCTGCCGAGGCCGTATCCGAGGTACATATTCCCCCTTGGAGCTCTCAAACCATGACATCTATCAATCGACGGAAATTCATCGGCACAGGCGTTGGCGGGGCAGGGCTGCTCGGTCTTGCGGGTGCCATGCCCGCCTGGGCGCGCGGTGCGGCGGGCGGAACCGTCGCTCGCCGCGGCAGCGATGTTCTGTCGGGCGAGCACTTAACGATGACGGTTGCCGACACGACCTTTATAACCGGGGCGCGTCGCGGTCCGGGCGTCGCGGTGAACGGCACCATCCCGGGGCCGCTGGTGCGGCTCAAGGAAGGCCAGAACCTCGCGGTCGATCTCGTCAATCGCAGCGGTCACGGCACCTCGATTCACTGGCACGGATTGCTAGTGCCCTTCCTTATGGACGGGGTTCCGGGCGTGAGCATGGCGGCGGTCGAGCCTGGTGACACGTATCGCTACGAATTCCCAATTCGTCAGTCAGGGACCTATTGGTGGCACGCGCATACGCTGCAGGAGCCGCTTGGTCACTACGGCCCCCTGATCGTCGATCCGATCGAACCCGAACCGTATGAATATGACCGCGACTACGTGGTCATGCTCTCCGACTGGACGACGATGAGTCCCTATACGATCATGAAGAAGCTCAAGGTCGGCGAGGGCTATTTCAATTACAATCAGAATAGCTGGACCGACGATTACGATCTAAGCGGCGAGCAGCGCCGTATGTGGGCAAAGATGCGGATGATGCCGACTGACATTTCGGATGTCAGCGGCGCGACCTATACCTACCTCATCAACGGGCATGGTCCCGCCGATGATCTCGAATACCTCTTCAACCCCGGGGAACGGGTGCGCCTGCGCTTCATCAATGGCGCGGCGATGACCTATTTCAATATTCGTATCCCGGGCCTCCCGATGACCGTCGTTCAAGCTGACGGGCAAAATGTACAACCGGTCGAGACCGATGAATTCCAGATCGGCGTGGCCGAAACCTATGACGTTATAATCGAACCGAATGGCGAAGCGCACACGATTGTCGCGGAATCAATCGACCGTTCGGGCATGGGTGTTGCCACACTGGCGAGCCGCCCGGGCGCACGAGCTGGTGTGCCAGCGCTTAGGAAACCGCCGGTTCTTACCATGACCGATATGGGCATGGGCGGCATGGACCATGGTGCCGAAAGCGCGGGCGCGGGCGCGATGGCCGGTATGGATCACGGCTCCGGCGGTGGAGACGCGATGGCCGGCATGGACCATGGTTCCGAAGCCGCAGGCGCAATGGCTGGTATGGAGGCCATGAAGATGCGCGACACCTCAGTGCTTCCGCCCAATGTGAAAATCGGTCCAGGTATCGATTCCGTGGCGGCCAATCCTATCGACCGGATGGATTTCCCTGGCCTAGGGCTCGACGATGTCGATCACCGGGTTCTCAATTATGGTCAATTGGTTGCGGAAAAGCCCAACAAGGACAATCGCCGCCCAAGCCGGATGAAGACCATTCATCTCACCGGCAACATGGAACGGTATATGTGGTCGTTTGACGGCAAGAAGTTCAACGAGATCACCGAGCCGATCCAGTTCGCTTACAATGAGCGTGTGCGCGTCAAACTGATCAATAACACGATGATGGTGCACCCGATCCACCTGCACGGGCATTTCTTCGAGCTTGTCAACGGTGCCCCGGATGGCCGTCAGCCGCTAAAACACACCGTCAACGTTCAGCCGGGCGGCAGTACACAGTTCGATCTCACCGCCAATGAGCGCGGCGACTGGGCGTTCCACTGCCACCTGTTTTACCACATGCACAACGGGATGTTCCAGGTCGTCACGGTCCGCCCGCTTGAAGGGGGAGATGCTTGATGAAACATACAAGCATCACGTTCGCCCTGCCCCTGCTTGCCCTGCCGGCTTCGGTTCTGGCGCAAAGCCAAGACCACGCGGCCCATCAGGCTCAGGAGACGGAAAGCGAAAGCGAGCCGTCTTCAGAGGAAGAGCAGCCCGCAGATAGCGCCGGCCATCAGATGATGGACCATTCGCAAATGGGCCATGATCAGAAAGACAGTAGTTCGGAAGGATCAGACGCTCAAGGTAATCCAACGCCCTCTGAAGCGATGGATCATAGGAAGATGCCGATGGCTCACGGTCAGGATGGTGATCGCCAACCGGCAATGGATCCATCACAGATGGACCAGTCGGCTATGGGGCAAGGCGCACACGCCGATCATATTGCCATCCCCGAGGGGCCTCCCCCGCCCGAAGCTCTGCAAGGCCCGGCCTTTGCCGCGGACGCCTTTGTCGGCGCCGAGGAAATGGCGGCCTCGCGCGACGCGGTGACCAAAGAGGTTAGTGGTATGCCCGTTTTCTGGTTCCAGGGCGACCGGTTCGAATATCGGATGCGGGACGGCGACGACGGCTACCTTTGGGACGTCCAGGGCTATTACGGCGGCGACTACAACAAATTGTGGTTCAAGTCCGAAGGCGAAGGTGGTTTCGGCGAATCAATCGAAACAGCCGAGGTGCAGGCTTTATGGAGCCGGGCAATCGCGCCGTTTTTCGATTTCCAGGCCGGTGTCCGGCAGGATTTCACTGGACCTGAACGGACACATGCCGTCGTCGGGATCCAGGGCCTTGTCCCGTATCAATTCGAAGTCGATGCTGCGGCATTCCTGTCGACTAAGGGCGATCTGACTGCCACGATCGAGGGCGAAGTGGATCAGCGGATTACCCAGCGTCTAATTCTGCAACCCCGCGGCGAAATCTCGCTGTCGGCTCAGGATATTCCCGAGCTCGGCATCGGTGCAGGCATCGACACGATCGAGGCGGGCATCCGCCTGCGCTACGAATTCGCACGCGAGTTCGCGCCCTATATCGGGATCGAGCAGGAGTGGAAGCTCGGCAACAGCAGAGACTTCGCGCGCGCGGAAGGCGAAGATCCGAGCGTTACGAATTACGTCATTGGCGTAAGGTTCTGGTTCTAGGGAGACGAAGATGTCCTATTTTTTGAGTACTCTGCTGGCTTCAGCCGTCTTGATGGCTTCGCCCGCGGCCGCGCAGCAACATGATCACGACAAGCCCGAAAGCGACCAACAAGCACACCATCAGATGCATGCAGCTCCCATGGCAGCGTTGACGGCATATCGCGATGCGCTGACGCAGCGTGATGCAGGTGCGATGATGGCACTGTTCGCCGATGCGTCGCTTGTCGTCGAGAACGGTAAGGTCGAAGGCACCTTTGCCGAGTACATGGAGCACCATCTGGGCCCCGAGCTCGACGCGATCAAAACGTTCGAGTTCTTCGACACGCAAACCGAAATCGAGATGCTTGGCAAGCATGCCGCTTTGGGCCGTGAAACGTATCGCTACCGGATCGAGTTGACCGACGGACGTGTGTTCGACCGGAAGGGCGTCGCCACATCGGTATTGACGCATGAACCCGGTGGAAACTGGAAGATCCAGCGCTATCACTCCAGCTCGCGCGCTCTCTAAATCAGCGCAGCCCCTGATGGGTGCTGCACCGCATTGATTGTTTGGCTGGCGGGCGGAGAACGCCTTTAACTGTTTTCGCTCGCCGCAATTCCGACGCTGTGTCCGTCTGCGCTGTCCGGTTTGGAAGCAAACCGGGCAGTCGTGATCAGTACCCCTGAAGTGGCGATAACGGTGCCGATGACAATGAGCAGCGTGAGACGTTCTCCGAAGAAGGCGCTGCCGATGGTGAGTCCGAAAACGGGTACCAGAAAACTGAACACATTGGCTTTCGATAGTTCGAGGTTGGACAGCGTGACCTGCCAAAGCCAGAACGCAATAGCGGTCCCAGGAATGCTCAAGCCCAACAGGCTCAGGATGAATATCAGCGACCATTCAATGTCGCTTGGCGTTTCGGTCAGGCTGGCAATAAGGCCAAGTGGCAGCGCCCCGATCAGAAGTTGCAGCCCCATCGCCATCGCAGCGTCCACGCGCCCAGCCAACTTTTTGATCGCTATATTTCCGACCGCGACGCCGCTCGCCGCAAGGACCACGTAAAACAGCCCGGTTGTCATGGAGATCGGTCCTTGAAGCATTTGCGGTGCGGCGATGGCCAAGATGCCGACAAATCCAAGCAGAAGGCCAACCCAGCCCCATTTTGAAAGCCGCTCTCCCAAGAAGAGAAAAGCCAGCACCGCCGCGATCAGGGGCTGGCTGTTAGCAATAACCGTTGCCAATCCGGGCGATACGAATTCGGCTGCGTGGAACATTCCGTAATAGCCCAACCCTGTCATGCCCAATCCAGCAAGGCCTATCCAACCCCAGCTTTCCAGATCCACCGGGAAGGTTCGCCGCAGCATAAGGGCCACGCCGAGAAGAAGCGAGCCGGCGATCACAGCGCGCATCACAGCAAAGGTCAGATGCGGAGCGCTGTCGAGACTGATCGTTATCAAGGGGTAGCATGACGCCCAAAGGGCCATGACCAGAATTGCTGAAAAGCGTGGTGGCAGATTACGGATGTCGCTTCCCTTTTTCGCAAGGTATCAATAGATCGAAGATATCAAAGTTGGTATCTTCTAGTCTGCCATTTATCGTTCTGTCGCTCCATACGCTTTGTCAGATTGTTAGCAGCGCTGGCAGGTCTTCGCGCGACAGCGAGAGAACGAGACTCGCATAAAGCTTATGCAGAACCAACATTGCGGTCGCGCCTGTCTACTTCCCCAAAGATGTTTTTTCTCGATGGTTTTGAGATTTTGATCGACGTCAGCAGGCATCAGCGCCAAAATCCGTCGCGTCGCTGCCCGTATCGATTGTCGTAACCTTCGCTCTTGTCGTACGAGCTCTTGCGAATGCCGACCTCAACGCGGTCGCCTCCTAGATTGCGGATGTGCAGATCTCGCAAGTCCACCTTGTTGCGATGCGCCCAGTCTTTCGCTTCGCGTTCGCTGCCAAATGTTCCGGCGTCTTCATAGTCAAAAGCCATGGTTTGATTCTCCTTCAGGCTCGATTGTTGGCAGGGGATGTTTTGGGAAGACCGTGTAAACCCGATGCTTGACTACTGGCGCCGCGAGTTTGGTGATGAGGTTGACGAAGGTGACAGCCAAAGACCCCACCAGCACGGCTATAAGGATGGCAAGGCCCAGCGCTGCGCATTCTGCGGCCACCTGCTGGTGCGATGCGGCTTCTCGCTTGTCGGCGCATCCTTGGGCGCCATGCACGCTCGCATCGCACACGACATAATCCTGCCCCTCCACTGCATAGGCGATTTCCTGAAGACCGGCGTGCTCTACGATGCTTGAGAGTATCGGCTCATGGGTGTGCGGCTCGGCGAAGGTCCCACCTTTGTGTTCACCTTGCGTCGCGCGGTGTGATTGGTCGCTCATCGTGGTCCTCCTATCGACTCCGTTCGATGTTGCGTTCAGGCAGATCGATCTGCGGCACGGCTCGCAAGCTGTCGCGATTGACATTTGGAAGCGGCGTTAGCTTGTCATCGCTGCTCCGCAGATGATCGGGAATCTTCGGATGGAAGTCCCGAGCCGGTCCGCCCCCTTTGGGCAGTTCGACCTGCTTTTCGCCAAGTGTTTCCAATGCGCTGGTCTTGTCTCCAGGGTTGCGCCCGATTTGGGCGAGCAGCCGGTCTTTGTCGTTGGTGATGATCGTGATGTCATCGCGCACCCGGGTCATCATCACCAGCGCCAGTCTTTGGTTCGACAGGTGGCGCGCAGAGGAATGCATCTCGCCGATTGCCATATCGCGAGTATCCCCTTGCGCCTGGTGCATGTTGAGCGCGTAGGCGAGCCCCATGCGTTCAAGCATC
>JBCBHD010000009.1:23426-25323 GCA_038526115.1 Pseudomonadota bacterium
GACATCGTATCGTCCTCGCAGGAGATCACCCGGAGCGTTATGGCGCATGACCTCGAGGAGTTGCCCCTCTCGGTAAGTTCCGGGATAGCGTAGCTCTTCGCGGGTTGCGTGGGCCGGCAGAAGCGTCGTCAGCGTAAGCCCCTCGCCGGTGACCTTGCCTTCTGCCCTCAGGCCGTCTTGCACCATTCGGTTCAGCAGAGAGCGCGCGTCACGACCCGACGAATAGATCGCGGTGCGATCGCGGTCTTCAGCTGAAAGATCGAGCCATGTTTTGGCGGTCACCTCCAAGTGGTCTTTGCCCGCCTCTACAACCCTTTCTCCAAGCCTCTCGAAGCTCTCCTTGAAGTTTCCAGACCGGGCGAGCCCTGCCGCTTCCTTCATATGCTCTGTGCGCTGCCTCAGGCTTGTATCGAGACGCGCCATCGCGGGATTATCCGCCTGGATGAGCGAGAATGATTTGCCCGCCTCGATCGGCTGCAGCTGGGCTCTGTCGCCGATCATGATGAGCTTTTCGACACCGAGCTTGTTGGCGATGGTGAGGAGATCATTCATTGGCTTGTTTGCGACGAGGGACGCTTCATCGAGGACGAGTATCTTGCCCTCCAACACTGCGCGCGAGGCTTCGTATCGTGGTCCTGAGCCGTGGAGTGCACCGCGCAAATGCTGGTTGATGAAGGACGAAACGGTCTTCGCTTCAATCTCGCTTTCAACCAGTTCGCCTCCTTGCCTGCGGATTTCGGTGTCGCTGCGAAGATCGTTGACCATCTTGTTGGCAAAGGCGAGGCCAAGCACCTCCCTGCCCTCCTGATGCGCGACGCTTGCAATGGCAGAGATCAGCGTCGTCTTACCCGCCCCGGCAACCCCTTGAATGACGATGGTGCGGTCATCGCTTGACAGCGCAAGCGTGCCGGCCGCTATCTGCTCGGCGGTGAGTTCGCGGCCCCCGGACACTTCCTTCAGCCGCCCCGGCGCTTCGGACGCTTCGATCATGCCGGGGCTGGCATTTTTACCTGCCGCGACATTCTTGAGCGTCGCCCGTTCGATCATTTGGTGTTCGGGCGTGGTGTATTTCTCAATCTGCTTATCGAGCCGCGTGGTGGCTCCCTCGAGCATCTTGCCATCTTGAATGAGACTGTCGATGCGCGCCTCAACACCGTCTGCGGTGACACCTTTGAGGCCCACGTCGAGCGCCGTCTTGACCAGCTCGGCTTGGGTCCAGGAGGTTTCACGCTCCCCGATGATCCGAACAGCGGATGCAGTCGCCATCTCAGTTCGCAACTGTGTGGGGGTGAGCAGCGTCCTCTTAAGGCCGTTGGTTGTCAGCGCGTCCGCTGGACGGGTGTAGATCTTCGCTGTCTCGCGGATTGTTTTGATAAGAGTCTGGACGTTCGCGGGTGAACCTAGCGGCCTTTCCCCTGCAGTGGGTGCTCTGGCTATTGCTGCTGCCACAAGCTCTTTTGCATTGAAGCCCAGCGCTGCTGCGCGCTCTTTCCATTCAGTGCGCAACTGCTCCTTGTCGTCGGCGTTAAGCTTGGGGTCACGGGTCGTCTTTGTAATTCTTCGAAGGGCCTCTGGCTCGTTCTTCCCTTTCCCCTGTTTCTGCGCTTCGGCGAGAATGTCTTGGCGTCGCTGGCTAAAGGCTTCGATGACCTCGCGCGGGACGCCTTTGATTTCGAACTGGCCGTGTTTCCCGGTGATTTCGGTCTGGTATCCCAGCCTTTCCAAATTGGTCCTGAGAGCCGCATTGTAGATCGATCCGAGAACGGAATTGTTCCTCCAGATCTCTGTGTTCCAAAGCGCCTTCCAGTTGCCGTTCTTGTCTTGCGTCATCGCCGCGATCACGGCGTGGGTGTGGTTCTGAGGATCGAGCTTGCGGCTCGTATCGTGCTGGAAAAGA
>JBCBHD010000010.1:0-25141 GCA_038526115.1 Pseudomonadota bacterium
TGTCATGGTCGCGCGGCATCTAGGCACTGTGCCATGAAAGGGCAATGCCGCACCGCAACAGAGGAGATCAAATGAACGATCGCAACGTCATGCTGATCGAGGAATTCGAAGCAGCAATCGACTGGCAGGCTCAGCACGCTTCGGAGAACGGCGCTGAGTGCACCGCCAGAATTGTCCGTGCACTGCCGAAGATTCGCGAAAGCAACACGGAGCTGGGGCGGCGGATGGCCGCCTGGGCAGGTCTGACGTTGAAGGACGCGATGCCGCTCCGCGTCGCGGGAGGTCTACACCATCTCGTGTTGACGGGAACTGATACGCGCCTGCGTGCCGTCTACTCCGGAGAATTGACAAACCAGGAAGCCGTTGACGCGATCATTCTTGATTTAGCAGAGACATATGACGCGCAATTGGCACCTTGGCTGGATGGGCCTCCACAAACAAATGAAGCAGGTCGATCCGCAAGCATTATGGCGGGCCTTTTGTGGCTGGCTCGGCGGGTTGTGCCGCGTTTCGAGCTCTTTGAGATTGGTGCCAGTGCTGGCGTGAACACGATGCTAGATCGGTATCGCTATCGTCTCGGGTCGACAGAAGTTGGCCCGTCTGATTCCCCGATGCACATTGCTCCGGAATGGCGAGGCACGGGATCGCCACCGGCTCCGTCGGACGAATTCGCAATCGTGAAAGTCCGTGGGTGCGATGTTGCTACGATAAATTTGGGCAATCCTGAAAATGCAATGCGTCTCAAGGCATATGTTTGGCCTGACGCTCCGCAGCGCATGGAGCGAATTGATGCAGCAATAAGTCTGGCTAAAGCCAATCCACCAGACCTGGTTCAGATGGATGCTGCAGAGTTCGCAAAGTTGTGTCTGGCTGGTTCGCAGAAGTCAGGGGTCACCCGGGCGATGTTCCATTCAATCATGTGGCAATACATGCCCACCGACACTCAAGATGCGATTACAGCGGCATTCGAGATAGCGGGCGAGCAAGCAACCCGCGACAAACCCCTTGCGTGGATTTCACTTGAAACAGACCCCGCGACTTTCCGACACGAACTCAAGGTGCGGTATTGGGATGGGGAGGAAGGACACGGCGAACCAGTGTTACTGGCTCACGCGCATCCTCATGGTGCCTGGGTCGAATGGAGTGGCACAGATTAGAGTTGCGATTTGCAACTTAACTTGCTAGAACCTCCGTATGACACAGCAACTCCCGTATTCCAGTCTGACACTCAATGAGGCGCTTGTCGCCTTCCGTTCGGAGAACGACTTGGCCACCAAGTACGACGGAATGCGCAAAGAGGCTCAGATCCATTTTGAGCGACATGATATAGTCCACGTGCTGTTTGGATTGGACACCAGCATCAGACAAGAAGCGCAGGCCGATGGATGGACGATTTTCGGAACTGATATCTCGTTCCAGCACATCCGCGAGTTCTTCAGCTTGCCCGAAGAAAAAGAGCTGATCGATGAAATCGGGTGGTGGGAAATCACCAAAGCCTATTTTCGCGGAGTCCCCGACTATCTCCGGATCGCCTTACAGTCTCGCAAGCTGCGAAAGAAGTGGCGTTGGTCCGACTACAGCTCTTATCGGGACAGGCAAGTCGACAAGATCCGCGATGAGTTCGGGATCAAAGATGCTCTTGCACACTAGTTCTCGCTGGATTTAGTCGCTCCAGCGGAACTGAAACTCCAGTTCGTGTGCCGAGCCTTCTTGCTCGTGTTCGATCGAAAACTCGGTCCCGGCGGGGATGTAGAGTCGCTGATTGTCGACCTGGATTTCAAAGGCTTTGTTTTCGCGCAACGCTTCGACCAGGCGCTCCAGTTTCTGGATGTTCTGATCGTTTGTGTAGGTCTTGGTCACGTCGCGGCCATGGACGGTGTTGTTGTCGCTCATGCGATGTTCCTTGGTTGTGAGAACCAAGCATTACACTTCTAAGGTTTCAGAAATTCTTCCATGGCTGAATTGACCGCGGCAGGCGCCTCCCACGGGACGAAATGCCCGCAATCCGGCACTTCGACGATGGTGAGTGGCTCGATTATCTCATCAAGTCCCTCAAGGTTTTCTGGCGGTAGCGCCAAATCGTCCAGCGCCCAGATCACCAATGTCGGAATCGTCAGCTTGGGCAACTCCAGTGGCGCATAGTCAGCTGGCAGTTCAAATGGTTCATCCATTGTTGGCACAACCATGGGGCTCGCGCGGTAATAGTTGATCATCCCGAACGTAGCGTCGCGATTTTGCCAGTCGCGGAGCAAGGCTTCGCGTTCCTCGGGTTCCATCGCTTCGGGTCGGTCCCATTTGACCTCCTTCTGCAAGAGCCCAGTGAGCCCCTGATCCTTCATCAAGGCATCATTGGCCGTATCGCGAAAACCCCGGATATACTGACTGGCTTCTCGTTGACCCGGATGGGTGTAGAGCAAACGCTGAAACGTAGCCGGGTGCGGAGCGTTGGCGATGATCGCCCGTTCGACCCGCATATGCTGGCCCCCCAAAGCTACGCCCCAGGCAATCGCTCCGCCCCAGTCATGGCCAACAATCGTGAACTTCGCGACGTTCAGTGCGTCGGCAAGAAGGAAGATATCCCCGATCAGTTTGTCAGGCGTGTAGGATGCCACGTCTTGAGGTTTGGATGATCCACGATAGCCGCGCTGATCGGGCGCGATGCAGCGATATCGGTCGCTGAAATGCGCGATCTGGTGCCGCCAAGTGCGGTGGCTTTCGGGAAAGCCATGAAGAAAGATCAGGACCGGCGCATCCACCGGTCCCTCGTCGACCACATCCAGATGCATGCCATTGGCGAGATCAACGCGTTTCTGTTCCATGCCGCATCTTTGCCGCGAAGTCTGGCAAATCGCCAGCAGAATAGTACGGTTGTATCAGAATGATCGTTCTGATATCTAAGGCGCATGCCAAGACCACGATCTTCGCCGCGACAAAACGTTCTTGATCGAGCCATGCGTGTGTTCTGGTTGAATGGCTACTCGGCAACGTCGATGGCCGATCTTGTCGAAGCGACTGGTTCGACCCGGCAATCGATATACGGCGATTTCGGCAGCAAGCATGGGCTCTATGTGGCGTGTTTCGATACCTATCGTGAAGCGGTTGTCGCTCCGGCGCTCGACCCCTTCTGCAAGGCGCAGCATAGAGTCGCTGCGATTGCCGACTATTTCGATATCCAAATTGCCCATGCCGAGCGAATCGGACTTCCCGGCCCGGGTTGTCTTGTCGGCAACGCAACGACCGAACTCGCTGCACATGATCCGGCAATAGGAGCGCTGGTGCAGCAGCACCATAGGCGATTGGAAGATGCCTTTGCGTCAGCGCTCCCCGCCAGCCTTTCGACCACGCGACGATGTAAGTTGGCGCGGTTTCTTGTTCTTGCGGCACAGGGGTTGTGGGCAGTCTCGCGAGTGACCGCATCAGCTGAACAGCTACGCGCGCAGGCGGCAACGATCATCTCCATGCTCAAAAAGGAAATCGAGAATGACGCGTAGACCTCACAGCAACAACGCGCTCATGAATGCGCTTTGGCTCAATTTCCTCTGGATCAATGCATCGGAAATCGTGCGGTATTTCTTCGTGGTACGGCCGATGCTGCGCGCGGCTTTTCCTGGTCAGGAACATATTGCTCCGATGGGGTGGGGTATTTTCGCGATCTGGGGTGTGTGGGATTTGATATTGATCGCCGCCGCAACCGGGTTCTTTTGGCTTTGGCTAGAGCGGTTTGGCTATAGGCTCAGGCAAGTTATGCTCGGTTCGGGCGTCTTCACTCTCTCGGTGTTCGGCCTGTTGTGGTTGGGTATCGCAAATATGGGTTTAGCCCCATACTCGATGATGGCTGTAGCCTTGCCGCTGGCTTGGATCGAGCAGGCCGTAGCCTGCTGGATCGTTCTTTGGTGCCGCAGCCGCGCTCAGCCGTCTTCTTCCATCCGTTCCATGTAGCCATTCGCCACCATTTGCGCGACCTGGTCGAACAGCGCGTCAGGCGTTCGGCGCATCTCTCCCATGCCTGCTTCCATACCCTGAGCGACGATGATCTCGCGCTCCCCATTGGCGATGCCATCAAGCATGGATTTGGCGGCATCGGGCGCGGGAATGCCTTCATCAATCACCTTGTCACTGCGGCCGCGCTTGCTGCCATCGGCGACCATCGCGTTGCGCGCTACGTCGGTCGCGACAGAACCGGGGTAGATCACGTGGACGCTTACTCCCGTTTGCGACAGTTCTCCGCGGAGCGCATCACCATAGCCGGCAAGCCCGAATTTCACTGCGCTGTAAGCAGTCCGCATGGGCACACCGACTTTTCCGGCAATCGAGGAAATGAAGGCGAGGCCTCCTGATCCGCGTTCGACCATGTGCCCGATCAGGCTTTGGCTGAAGGCGATCTGTGACGTAAGATCGATATCGATGATGTCGCGGTAGACTTGCATGTCGGTTTTGAGAGCACGACTGCGCTGCGAAACACCCGCATTGGCGAAAGCCAGATCGACGCCACCTTTCCATGCGATAGCTTTGGCAACGGCATCCGCCAGAGCCGCATCATCGCGCACATCGAACGGAAGAATAAGCGTTTCCTTGCAATCGGCCGCGACGGCTTCAAGACGTTGCTGATCGCGGCCTGACAACACCACGTGCGCCCCGCGCGATGCTACATCGCGAGCGAGCGCCGCTCCGATACCTGACGACGCACCCGTGATCCAAACGACTTTGTTCGTGTAATCCATCACTCTCTCCCTTGCTGCGGCGATAGCCTTCAGTCGTTGGACGAGCAATCGACTGGCGCAGAGCCAGAAATCATGTCGGCGATGGTTTCGGGAAAGATGGCCTCCGGCCAGTTGCGAAGTTCGCTGGAAGTGAACCAGCGATGCTGTGTCATCACTCTCTGTTCGAGCACGGTGTGGTTGGACGTGTCGATCTTCGCTTCGCCAACGCGAACAAGAAAATAGCGTTCGTCAGCCTGAACGGGCTCGCCTTCGACGGTCACAAATTCGGGCGTGGTCTGCGCGATTTGCGGTCCGGGATCGGCATGAATGCCCGTTTCTTCATACAACTCGCGCCGGGCCGCATCTTCAAAACTCTCGTCCGGTTCGCATTCACCTCCGGCGGTTACCCAGAATGGCGGCCGATCTTCAACGTCGAAACGAAACATCAGCGCCCTGTCTTTTGGGTCGAGAACAATGATCCGGGCCGCTCTGCGCAATCTTTTTTGGGCCGGTGCCTCCATCAGTCTGGCGCGCTCGCTTTGATCGCGACCGCATGCACACGCTCACCGACAATGTCACCCAAAGCAGCAATCACCGCGCGTTGGCGCGCAAGGCGTGTCATGCTGGCGAAAGAGGCTGCTTCAATCACAACAGTAAAATGGGATTCGCCAGATCCGTCGTCGCCCGCATGGCCTGCATGGCTGGCGCTGTCATTGATTACTTCCAGCTTAGTTGGTGCGAAAGCATCGGTCAGCAGTGTTGTGATTTCTTCGGCAATCATTCCGCTCATCGGCAGTTTCCCTTTTTGCATTCTTGGCAATTGGGTTTCGAAACACCATTCTCAACCTTTATGCCTTCAGCCAAGTTCCATGGACGCCACGAAACCGAGCATCGCCAATGCGAAGCGCCCGGGTGTCGAGAAGCCGGGGAGTTCAGAGCTCCCGGATACCGACCGAGCGGCTTTGATGGTCCGGGCGAATGGCGCTGGTTCTGCCTTGAGCATGTGCGCGAATTCAATGCGGGCTATGATTGGTTTGAAGGCATGAGCGCCGAAGAAATACTGCAGGCGCAATCGCCGGTCTCGGGTTGGAAAACAGAAAGCGCCGCTTTCTCTCCCCGCGCTGCGGTTGATGGAATGCCGCGATGGGCGGATTTTGACGATCCGCTCGATGCGATTTCAGCCCGTGCCGGCGGCATCAGAAGTCGCGCAGAACGCGAAGCGCGAATGGCTATGGACGGCCGGTTCTCAAAAGACGAAGCCGAAGCACTAGAAACTATGGGGCTCGGGTCGAACACAGATCGACGCAAGCTTCGGCGACGCTATTCCGAACTTGTTCGCCGGTACCATCCAGATCGCAACGGTGGGGACCGCCAGTTCGAAGCGCGGCTTGGTAAGGTTGTGGAGGCGTACCAACTGCTCAGAAAAAGCGCTGCGATAGCCTAATTGGCAGCCGCCGTTTCATCGATCAGTTTCTGGTCGACTGCCACTGCTTCGATGCATTTGGGCCGGTTTGTGCACCGTTCGACATAGGCCTTGAAGGACGGCCGCTCCGGTATCGATCCAAATCGCAGGCCCCAAATGAACTGGCTGCCGACATAGGTGTCAGCCATCGTGAACCGGTCGCCAACTACGAAGTCGTTCTGAGAAAGCCATCCATCGAGGGCATCGAGCGTTCGTTCAAGCGATCCGAAACCCGCCATTCCCCCTTTGTCTTCTGGGACTTCCCAACCCATGGCGGCAGTCATCACCGCTTGTTCCAGCGGACCCGCGCCGAAAAACAGCCAACGAAAATAGGCTGCTCTTTCGTGTGTGTCCGGCAGAAGGCCAGCTTCGGGATGCGTTTCGGCGAGGTAGTGATTGATCGCAGCAGCCTCGGTGATGACATGATCATGATCGCCGTGATGGTGAACGAGTGTGGGAACCTTGCACATCGGATTGATGTCGATGAAGTCCGCCGGAAGGTTCGGGAACTCAAACACCACGTGCTGGTAGTCAGCTTCGGCTTCGTGAAGGGCCCAACGCGAAATCTGCCCGCGGCTCATCGCGACAGTGTAAAAAGTAAACTCAGCCATTGCCCTTGTCGCTCCTCCCCTTGGTCAAGAGTGGCTCAAAACCGCCATAGATCAGGCGCGAGCCGTCAAATGGAGGGTTCTCCATCGAATATTCTTCGAAACCTTCGCCCTTCATCAGGGCTTCGTTGGCTTTGTCGAAAGTCGCTTTGTCAGGCCAGATAACCCAACCGGTTACGATTTTCTCACCGTCTGGAGCTGCTACAGCTTTGCGGAAATCGGTGGTCTTGCCGTCTGGAACTTCCAGCTCCCAAGCTTCCATTACCTCAAGCGCGCCGTGATCCATTGACCAGTTTGCCATGAACTCGGCGGCTTCGATGTATTCTTTTTTGTTGGCTTCCGGAACCGAAAGCGCTGCAACGGCAACGTACATGAAAGTCCTCCCATATTAATCCTGATGAGAGTGTGACTCACGATTGTGGCCGTATCCAGTCAGTTTGCTCACCACTCAGTTTTGCTTGCCAATCAGTTCTGCTTGAATGCCCAACGCAGCGTCCGCCCGACGCCCCATGTGGCCGCGCGAACCGGCAGTGCTGTCAGAACAGGCCTCTGAAGGCGAAGCATTGATCGCGCCCAATCAGGCAGCATCGCCACAGCTTCTGCTCCGATCATTGCTTGGACGCCGGGCGGTGTTCCTTTTGGCTTTTGGGTCAGGACAAGCTGCGCGACTTCACGGGCTTCAGGAGACGAACGAAGATCGCCTCGCAATTCGCGAAAGATCGCATCGGCCTCTTTGCTTGTTTCAGGAACGGGGTCCGCGCCGAGTGCTCTAGCTACGACAGCAAACTGGCGGAAATATTCGTCCTGGTCCGAAAACGGCATGTCGGGCCTAACATGGCGAAGATACCCAGCAAGGAAACTCTGCGCTTCAACAACATGCACCCACGCAAGCGTACGGGGGTTGTTGGCGATATAGGGTGTGCCGTCAGGGAGAGTTCCACCGACCTTAGCGTGGATACGATTTACGCGCTCGATTGCCCTCATGGCGTCGTCTTTGTGGCCAAAGGTTGTGACCGCAATGAATCGTGCCGTCCTTTGCAACCGTCCATGCATGTCTTCGCGAAAATTTGAATGGTCGAGCACCCCCTGCAAGGCATGCGGATGGAGCATTTGCAGCAAAAGCCCGCGCACACCGCCGGTCATCATCCCGACGAGATCGGCATGGACATTGCGGATGGGGGTGTCCTTTGCGAACAGTGCATCGTCGGAGGGAAGGACCGGCTTCTGCCCCCGCTGCGTGTCATTGAACACGCTTCGCACCTGTTCAACGACCTTCAGCCGTAAAGTCTCAATCGGGTCAGCCATCGCAAAGAAGGTAATCACAGCGATCGAAAATTTCGAGCGTTCTATGCCTTTATTGTCGCGAAGCTGAACCCATTTTCAAACCATGGAAATAAACGCAGACTTTTCGCAACCAGCTTCGGCACACTCAGCTGATATCGAATGGCTGCCTTCCCCGATGGCTGGAGTGGATCGTCGGATGCTCGATCGAATCGGTGGCGAAGTTGCCCGAGCAACCAGCATTGTGCGCTATGCCCAAGGCAGTTCGTTCCCTGAGCACACGCATTCAGGTGGCGAGGAATTCATCGTTCTGGACGGTGTGTTTCAGGATGAGCATGGCGACTATCCGGCTGGTACATACGTGCGCAATCCCGTTGGCACGCATCACATTCCGCGATCCGATCCGGGATGCACGATTTTTGTGAAGCTCTGGCAATTCCACCCTGAAGACCAGGAACAATTTTCCGTCGATCTGAATACGATTGAGTTGTACGATGCCCCTGATCGCCCGGGCATCAGGCATGCGATGCTCGCCTATCGAGATTATGAACAGGTCTCCCTTGAGCGATGGGACGCTAGTGTCGTTGCTGAATTACCGACAGATGGTGGTATGGAGCTTTTTTTGCTTGACGGTTCGCTAGAGAAAAATGGCGAAACCTTCGGTCGGCATGATTGGCTGAGGTTTCCATCTGGGAAACCCGCATCTCTGAGAGCGGGGACTGATGGTGCCCGGATTTGGATTAAGCGCGGCCATCTCCGCCAAGTTACCGTCCCTGAACAACCATAGGGGCATGTTTTCGGGATACTTGCAAAAATAGCAGGCTAGATCGACTTGCAGCGGCGCGCATCGCGTTCTAACCGGACACCATAATGAATTCTCCCGCATCACCAGATATCGCCGGCGCCAGCGCCATTCCTTCCGAGCCGGATACAATTGTCGACGTGCGCGAAACGTTCGGCATCGACGTCGATTGGCAAATCCCTGCCTTTGGCGCCCCGACCGAGCATGTTCCGGCGCTCGACGATAGCTACGTTTTCGATCCTGATACGACCCTCGCGATCCTTGCGGGCTTTGCCCACAATCGGCGTGTGATGATCCAGGGCTACCACGGCACCGGTAAGTCCACGCATATCGAACAGGTCGCCGCTCGCCTCAATTGGCCGAGCATCCGCGTAAACCTTGACGCGCATATCAGCCGGATCGATCTGGTCGGGCGCGATGCGATTGTACTGAAGGACGGTCTGCAGGTAACTGAATTCAAGGAAGGCATCCTTCCATGGGCGCTGCAACACTCGGTCGCGTTGACCTTCGACGAATATGACGCGGGGCGGCCCGATGTGATGTTCGTCATTCAGCGCGTTCTTGAATTTGATGGTCGTCTGACGCTGCTCGATCAGAACCGCGTTATCACGCCTAATCCGTATTTCCGTCTGTTTGCCACCACCAACACAGTGGGGCTGGGTGATACAAGCGGATTGTATCACGGCACGCAGGCAATCAACCAAGCGCAGATGGACCGCTGGAATATCGTGGTGGCGCTCAACTACCTTCCTGCAGAAACCGAGCAGCAGATCGTTAAGTCTAAGACACCTGCAACAGCGGACAAACTGATCGCTGACATGGTCAAAGTCGCGGCGCTGACACGCGAAGGTTTCATGTCTGGTGAAATTTCAACCGTTATGAGTCCACGCACTGTGATCACTTGGGCTCAGAATGCGGAAATCTTCAAGTCGACAGGTTTTGCATTCCGGTTGAGCTTCCTCAACAAGTGCGACGATGCAGAACGTGCGATTGTGAGTGAATATTATCAGCGCGTCTTCAATGAAGACCTGCCCGAAAGCGCCGCTCAGGGAGCGTAAAGACTCGAATCGCTAGCCACGCCTTGCAGGTTGGTGTCATAGCCTGCTAATACAGTGGGCGATGGGCTTGTTCGAACGATTCCGCAAACGCTCTGGCGATGAAGGCGCGCGCGGCGATGCGGGCTACTTTGCCCTGTACGAAAGCCAACGCCCGTACGAAGCTGATGATGATCTGGGTGGGGCAGCCTATGCACGGCCCGCACCCGACTATGACGCATGGGATGCGAGGCTTTCCGGGTTAGATGATCACGTTGAGCGTGAAGAGCGCCGACGATTGCCGTGGTGGCGGCCTGCGCATTATCGTGGACGGCGCAAAAGGTGGTGGGCCGTCCGCCTTTTTGCCGCAGCCATACTACTGGTTGTTGCGCTGGTCGCTTGGCTTGCGATTACTGCGCCTCTTTCCAAAAGCCTCGAACCGATAGCTGCGCCGCAAGTCACACTCCTTGCAAGCGACGGCACACCGATAGCCCGCAGCGGGGCCATGGTGGACGAGCCGGTCGAGGTCGCCAACTTGCCAGCACATGTTGTTGAACCTTTTCTCGCCGTTGAAGACCGCCGGTTCTACTCGCATTGGGGCGTTGATCCGCGTGGGATTGCCAGGGCTGCATGGACGGGCCGTGGCGGTGGCAGCACGATTACGCAGCAGCTTGCAAAATTCACTTTTCTGACGCCCGAGCAGACGCTGACTCGCAAGGCGAGAGAAGCGCTGATTGCGCTATGGATGGAAAGCTGGCTGACCAAGGATGAAATTCTCAGCCGATATCTTTCGAACGCCTATTTCGGAGACAACCAGTATGGTCTTCGCGCCGCCAGCCTGCACTATTTCTATCGCAAGCCTGAGAATTTGAAGCCAGAGCAGGCGGCAATGCTGGCAGGGCTGTTACAAGCGCCATCACGATACAATCCGACAAAGCACTATGATCGTGCGATCAAGCGGTTTGGTACGGTAAAGATCGCGATGGTCGACGCCGGGTATCTGACTGTCGAAGAAGCACGCGCATTGCCCAATCCAGCGCTTGATGTGCGGACCAAGAACGACCTTCCTACCGGTACGTATTTTGCAGACTGGGCTTTGCCGATTGCGCGGAAGGGGATGGAAACGAGCTACGCCAAGCAGGTGATCACCACCACGCTGGACGCCCGCCTACAATCACTTGCGAGCCGAGTAACCAGTCGCGCTGCACTTGGCGATGCGCAAGTTGCGTTGGTCGCGATGAGACCGACCGGTGAAGTTGTCGCAATGGTTGGAGGGAAGGACTACGCAACGTCGCCGTTCAACCGTGCAACTCAGGCCAAACGCCAGCCTGGGTCCACATTCAAATTGTTTGTCTATCTCGCTGCATTGGAAGCAGGGTGGTCGCCGGATGATACGATCGCGAACACGCCGATTGAAACCGGAAGCTATCGACCCAAGAATGCCCGCGGAAATTACTCGGACGAGATTACACTGGAACAGGCGTTAGCCAGTTCCAGCAATGTCGCTGCGGTCCGCCTGTTCAATCAGGTCGGCAGTGAAAACGTGATACGCACGGCGCGCTCGCTAGGTGTCACATCGTCGTTGCCAGAAGGCGATCCGAGCCTCGCCTTAGGTACGTCGACGATGACGCTGCTGGAACTCACCGCGGCCTATGCCGGTGTCGCCGCCAACGAATTCCCGGTTCGTCCGCACGCTTTCGAACAGGAGGAGGAAAGCTGGTTCGAATGGCTGACCAGTCAGGAAGACAGCATGTCTTATGGCGCGCATGATGACCTTGAGCAGATGCTGCGTACAGCCATCAATCGCGGAACGGGTAGGGCGGCAACTCTGCCGATCGCGAATTACGGCAAGACAGGCACAACGCAGAATTATCGCGATGCCTTGTTCGTTGGCTATGCGGGCGACCTGGTGGTCGGTATCTGGGTTGGCAATGATGACAACTCGCCTTTGAACAAAGTCACCGGAGGTGGATTACCTGCGCGGATCTGGAAAGATTTCATGCGCGGAGCGCTCTCGCTCAAGCCAGCGCCGCGACCAACTGCATCCCCAGATCCCGAAGGGCCTGTGCAGCCACTCGATGTGGAAGAGAGCGCCGAAATCCCTCTCGATGAGGATGGATCTCGTCTTCGCTTCGAGGAAGATGGCGTGTCAATCGAAACCGAGATTGATGGAATACCGATTGAGTTTCGGCTGGATGACAACGGGATAGCTGTCGAACCGATTGATCCTGAAGACTAGGCTAGCAATCAGGCCATCAGGATATTCATGGTTGCAGCCGCGATCGGCTTTGATTGATCATCTTGCCATGCTTCGACTGACAGATTGGCGTTGCGGCGTCCAAGGCGCGTGATCCTGGCCAGTGCGTATGTCTTTTTCTGTTTGCCCGCAGAAAGATACTGCACTGTGATGTTGATCGGTTTGAGCTGCGGATCATTACCTTCGCGAACCAGCACCGCTCGCAGGGCCGCATAGCCTGCATTTTCCAAAAGCCCAGCCGTCGCGCCGCCATGGAAATGCCCTGGCCTCCCTTCGATATTGGGGCCAAAGTCGACAGTCAGCACTGGGAGACCATGATCAAGGCGATCAACCGAGATTCCCAACGACTGAGCGTAGGCTGGCAGAACTAAGTCTAAAGCGGGATCAGTCATCGGTTTCGCCTTCAGACTTTGCAGTTTCCTTGGCCTGGCGAGGATCGCGTGCGATTGTCATGAACACACCGGCGACGTGGGCTACGGGATCATCCGGATCGCCATCATGCGCAATTCCGCGCACAAACGCGGCGGAGCGCGTGGTGCGATAGCATTCGACCCGGCCATACACCGCCGCGCGCTCTTTTGCCGGGCGCTGATAGTCGACTCTCAGATCCAGGGTAGCAATCGGAGTAAACGTTCCATTGGTCTGCCAGATCGACATTCCGCTGGCCATGTCCATCAAGCTAACGATCGGCCCGGATGCGAGAACGGGGCGGTCGGGTTCGCCCAGAAGATCCTCACGCCAGGGCAGCTCAAGCTCAACCCAGTTTTCTCCATGGTCACGATACGCAAGGCCCAACCAGCCGGTGTGGCCGTGACGAAAAAAGAACTTGCCCGCTTCTTTGGCATCGAATTTCGGCAGATCGCTGCTCATGCCGGACGCTGTGCGATGGTAACGAAATCATTACAATGTTTTAATTTTTGCAACAGTCGATTCTGCGTCACCTTGGCTCTCGCACCGGAACAACCAGTCCGATGCGCAACAAGGAGCAAAGTACAATGCCAAAGATCGACCTGAACTCTCTGCCCGGGCTGGAGACCGCCCAGGGGCTGTTCGGTTCATTGAGCCAACAGGCTGCAACATTTGACGACACGATCGTGGAGATCATGGTGTTTCTCTACGAAACCACTCCTCCACCGCCCCCTCCGCCCTCGGGCATTTTCTTCTGATTAGGCTGGACGGGTTATGCACCTTCACCCGGCTATCCAGGCGCTGCGAAGCAATCCTGCTTCGCAGCGTCGGTCGCAGCAAACTGTTGCGCAAGAGATCGACAACTGGCGCAGCGATGCCTCTATTCGCAAGCTCGGCGCGGATGTTCTCCATTACGGTCAAGGCGCCAGTATCGAGGACTGCACCGAGCTTTCTGAGCTGTTGACCGATCAGCAAACAGCGCTTGGCTTCGCGGAATCATGGGCTGTGTGCCTTGCGTCACTCCTTCACCGATTTCCGTTGGGTGAAGTTCCTTTCCGCTTTCGTCAGTCGGGTGGTTTTTCCGCCATACAACTCTTTCGTTTCGGTCGAGCAACGCTCAGCCTTGCAGCGTATGAACGCCAGGCAAAAGTGCGCGAGCCCGAAACGGCACGGTTCATTGACGTAGAAACAACCGAGCTAATTGTATCGGGCAGGGCGCGTGGCACCCTTCATCGCTGTAGCGATCTCGATGGCTCAACCGTGGTCGAAACCTGTGCCGAGACATGGGAAACAGGTGATCGGATAGTCGTGCAGCCTGGAGAGACGCGTCAAATCGTGGCGGTAGAGGGTTCATTGCTGATGTTGCAACTGACGCGGACCGCTATCCGGCCCATCGCGACGCGAGAATACGCACTGGCCGACAGCCGTCTGCTGAAGACAGCCAGCGGAGACAAACGGGCGAGCAGCGAACTCATGGCTCTCGGAGTGTTGGGTGCCATGAAGCACGAGGCTGGCTTGAAGGTCATGCGGGACATAGCAATCAACACGGAGCGTGATCCGGACCTTCGCTGGGAAGCTGTCCGGCAAACGCTGGCACTGAAGCCGGACAGCGGGATAGTCTTGCTGGGCACACTTGCACAATCCCGGACCGATCAGTTGTCGCAGCCTGCTGACAAACTCCGCAACGAACTTCGCAAGGCTCACCCCCAATTGGCATCTATCCATACGGAGGCTGCGTAATGCCGCAGATACTCGATCACAACGAAGCCCGTGCGTGCTCTCTGCCTGAGGCAATTGAAGCGCTGCACGAGCTCGACTTCAATCCTGAATGCGAAGAACGCACGGCTCAGGCGGCAAGCTGGCTCAATCGTCTGTCAAACAATCGAGGATTTCTGGCGGACCTGCTGGTCGATAAGCTCGCCGGTCGCGATGGAGAACACGCTGCAATCGACAGCCAATACGGCCCTCAAGTCATCGTGTTGAGCCAGCATCATCAAGGACCCAGTGGCGGAATGTTCCTTCGCGCAAATATCTGGCCTGCCGAACAGGATCTGTGTTTCAAAAACAGCGGAGCGCGCAACTTCGTCTACGGTGTACCGCATAATCACGACTTCTCCTTCTTGACCAGTGGCTATCTCGGGCCGGGCTATCGCAGCGACTACTACGAATACGACTATGCGACTGTGGCGGGATATGCCGGCGAGCTCGTTGACCTGCGCTTCATCGAACGCAGCGCGCTGCATCGCGGCAAGCTGATGCTTTATCGGAGGCATGTCGACATACACAGCCAGTTGCCTCCGGAGGCACTTTCGGTCTCGCTCAACGTGATGCACATCGATCCGGCACAAGCCTGGTACGATCAGTACGGTTTCGATTTGGAGCAGCGGCGTGTGAGCAAGGTGCTCAGCCCCAATTCGACCGAGGCGTTCTTGCGTGTTGCTGTGGCAACTGGCGCAAATGAAGCGCTGGACTTCGCCGAGTGGGTTGGCGGGGCGCATCCGAGCGACAGGTTGAGATTGGCAAGCTTCGAAGCGCGAGCTGCACGGTGTGATTGTCGTAAGGATGAAGACGCTATGTGGAGTGCAGCGGAGGGGAGTGGCAGCCGAATGGTGTCCGCCATCGCCAAGCGCCGACGTGCCGAACTGGCGGGCTAGAGTATTCCGCCAGCAAGGCGATCGATAGCGCCTTGCAGGATCACCGCCGCGGCGTGACTATCGATGGCTTCAGCACGTTTGGCGCGGCTCATGTCCTGTCCAATCATCGCCGCCTCGGCGCTTTGGGTCGACCAGCGCTCGTCCCAGAGCAATATGGGAATACCGAAGGCTTCTGCGCAGTTGCGGGCGAAGGCTCTGCTGGCCTGAGCACGCGGGCCTTCGCTGCCGTCCATATTGCGCGGAAGGCCCAGAACAATGCCTTTGATGGATCGCGCTTTGATCAATTCTCCGATCAGGATCTTGTCCCGCGACCATTTTCCACGTCCCAGCGTCTTGCCATTCGTGGCAAAGCGCCATCCCGCGTCACATGTGGCAGTGCCGATGGTTTTCGTGCCAAGATCAAGCCCGAGCAGGGCGCCTCCATCGGGCAGTGCATTTCCGAATTCCGGGGCAGCTTCGCTGATCAGGATGCGTCACCCGTTGCAGTGACGAAGGCCTTTACCCGTCGGCCCACATCCGCTTTCGTATTCGCCCAGAATAATGGGATATCGTAGACATGGTAATTGTTGCCCGGCAGGACATATGAGCCCATTTCTGGTGGGTCACCGATAAGCAATAAGCCGCGTTCGTCGCAGCGTGCAGGCACTGCGGAAGGCACGAGTTCTCCATTGGAAATGCTGTCATCGGGAACGAGCGTACCCAGATTTGTGTTGGCCGGTGCTTGTCCGCCGAACATACCGGTAAGGGGATTGGTGCAAAGGATCTGGCTGCTACCCCTTGCAGTTCCGTCAAAACCAATCGACTTCGCATAGGTGTCGATTACTGACGAAGGATCTGCTGGCTCAGCAAAGCTGGACCACGACAAGAGGCAGCCGGACTGCTCTGGGGTTGCGCAGGCTGCGATGCCCATTGCTGGCAGATCATGCGCGACAGAAACCGGCCAACCGACCGCATAGGCAGCGACGAGGCGATCAGCGATCGGACTGTCGTTCACCTCTTCGCGAAGCAGGCGCAGCAGGTGGAGCGAACCCTGGCTATGTCCGGCAAGCACGACTGGGGTGTCGTCATCGAGCGAGCTCAGGAAGTAGTTGTAAGCCTCTTTTACATCTGCGTAGGCAGCGTCGATGGCTTGCTGACCTTCGGGTTCGTCAGTGAGAAACGCTCCCATGGTTGCCTGACGATAACGCGGAGCCCAGATTTCGCTGGCGGCGTTGAATGGGCTCGCCATTCCGCGAATGTAGATTCTTGCTATCCGTTCGGCTTCCTCGTCGGCGTCCTCACCGATAGGTGCGTTCCAACTGTCCCGGCTGAGATAACTGGTTGGGTGCACGAAGAAGACTGCAAAGTCAGGAATGTCACCTCCGGCCTGAGGGTCGACGGCGCGAGAACCGGTTGTTTCAAAAGCGTCAGGGCTACCCAATGTGCGTTCGGCAGCCGGGTTGTCGGGTGAGGGGGCCTGCGCAGTTGGATCGGGAGCGCGTTGGGCAAGGGCCGGTTGCCAGCGAGCCGGATCATTCACTCCAATTCCGGGGCGCGAGTACCATAGCGCTGGATCCTGATAAGCGTTGACTTGAAGGGGCTCAGTGGGCGTGAACTCAGCCGAGGGGACCAGCGCTAACGCGGCCAGATCGTCCTTGAACATCTGAAAACCGATGGCTCCGACCAAAACGGCAACGATGCAGAACGCGACGAAATACAGGAATTTTCTGGCCATAAGCTGCGGCTCGTTGTCTGCTTATCTAGTCAGCTGCGGCGGGTTGCTCGGAAATGGGCGGCCGAAGCGTCGACCAAGCACGATCCCCGCGCATGCTCGAAAACCAGCTGAGTGGGTTCCAGGTCGTCGATCCATCTAGCGAGAACGTAATAAACTCAGCTCGACCGCCAATGTTCTCGAGAGGGATTGCTCCACCAAGGCCGCGAGCTTCGGCTGGTGCACGGCTATCGGCACTCTCATCCCGGTTGTCGCCCATGGCAAAGACATGCCCTTCTGGAATGATGACTGGGCCATGATTGTCGAGCGGTTGATCGACATGATCGATTACCAGGTAAGTCGCACCATTGGGCAGCGTTTCGCGGTACGTCGGCGGTTCATAATATTGCGATCCATCGGCTTCGGTCTGTTTGTACCGATCAAAAGCCGAAAGACATGGGCCGTTTTCGCAAAGCAATTCAGGTTCAAACGGAATACGCACCGGAGGCAGGATTTCACGTTTTACCGGTTCGCCATTCAGGATGATGATGCCGTCGCGCACTTCGATCGTATCGCCCGGCAGCGCGACAACGCGTTTGATGTAGTCTTCATCGCGTTGCGGGTGAACCGGAATGACAATGTCTCCATATTCCGGCGTTGCTGGCCAAACTCGCCAATCGCTGCGCGGCAGCATGTGGAAGCTCGCTGAAGCCCATGACCAGCCATACGGATATTTGCTTACGACTAGCCTATCGCCGACATGCAACGTTGGCATCATGGAAGTGGATGGGATATAAAATGGCTTTGCCACGAGGCTGTGAAAAGCCAACACCGCAAGCAGCATCAGCGCCAGACCGCGCAGCTCGGCAATCCAATCGACCTTTTGCTCGGTCTCTTCGCTTGCATCCGCATCGGACACTGCGGGAGCCGTGTCTGCAGCGATGGCCGGGCTATCCGCATCGGCCTTAGGGGTGTCGGGCTGTGTCACAATAAAGGTTTCAGTGTTGCCGTTGTTGAACCGGATCAAATCCTGCGCGCTTCGATGATAACGAATGCCTGCGCCCATGGATGGTCGTCGGTTAGGGTAAGATGAATGTGGGCCTCATGGCCTGATGGGACCATTTCTTCAAGCCGCTTTGCCGCGCCGCCAGTCAGAGAGAGTGTTGGCGCACCCGAAGGAGCATTCACAACTCCGATATCTCTCATGAAAACACCGCGTCTGAATCCGGTGCCGACCGCTTTGCTAAAGGCTTCTTTGGCGGCAAAACGCTTCGCGTAAGTGCCCGCAATCGTGAACGGGCGTTTGCGTGCCTTGGCTCGCTCAGTTTCCGTAAAGACCCGATTTTCGAAGCGTTCTCCAAAACGGTCCAGAGAGTTCTGAATTCGCTCGATATTGCAGAGGTCTGACCCCGTTCCAATGATCATATGCCAAGTGCTCCGCCAAAGACAGGAACTGCGACCAAGCAAACTACGCTGAGTGCGCACAATCCATAAGCAAGCTTGGGCTTTCCGGAATTCCAAAGCAAAATGGTTCCTACGAGTAGGGCGATGACGAAAACGAGTGGTCCAGCGATGATCACCAACTCCTTCATCGGAATCGGATTGTTCCGATATGCTTCCGTCCCGAAAGCCAATCCGATCAGAAGCAATATACCAGCCCCGGCCGCCAGGAGGGCGTACCAGACAATCATCAGGACTAATGGAAGGTCTGAGGGTTTTTTGGCAGTCATCACTGGCCCCTGAATATCAATGCGGTGAGCAAGCCGAGCGCGATCAAATGGAGCATCACCTGGCTTTTGAACAACGGGCTAGCGAAATCGCCATTCGCGAACTTTAGCGAGCCAACATAGCCGAAAATCTGCAACCCGACCCATCCGATTGCAAATGCCAGCATCGCTCCCGCCTGAAGCGAATAGCCAAGAAACCCGATCGCGATCAGGAAAAGCGCGGCTCCAGTGAAAGCCCAGCGTTTTTGCTCGCCGGTAAGCTCGGGGAGCTTTTCATCGCTCAATTCAACGAGCCTCATCCATCAGATTCCGCATTTTCAGGATGGCCGTTTCAAGACCAATGAAAATCGCCTCACCGATAAGGTAGTGGCCAATGTTGAGTTCCGCGAGTTGCGGGATCGCGGCTATCGGCTGGACGTTCTCGAATGTCAGGCCGTGTCCGGCATGTGGTTCGATACCATTCTTCGCAGCGAGAGCAGCCATGTCCGTGATCCGGCGCAGCTCGCTCGCTACCCTGTCCTGGTCACCATCGAGCATGGCGTGGGCATACTCACCAGTGTGAAATTCAACGACAGGCGCTCCGAGCCTAACAGCAGCATCAAGCTGGCGCTCTGTGGCTTCGATGAAAAGTGAAACGCGGACTCCAGCGTTCCGCAACTGATCGACGATCGGCGCCAGCGTGTTGTGCAAGCCCGCTGCATCAAGTCCACCTTCAGTCGTGCGCTCCTCCCGCTTTTCCGGCACAATGCAGGCCGCATGCGGTTTGTGGCGCAACGCGATCTCCAGCATCTCTTTGGTGGCCGCCATTTCTAGGTTCAGGGGAAGCTCAGTTGCCTCTCGGATCCGTGCAAGGTCTTCATCGCGTATGTGCCTGCGATCTTCGCGAAGGTGCGCGGTGATGCCGTCTCCGCCGACAGCAGCGACGATTTCAGCAGCGCGAACAGGATCGGGATGATCGCCGCCGCGCGCATTGCGGATAGTCGCAACGTGATCAATGTTCACACCTAGTCGAAGAGGGGAGGACATAATTTCATTCTTCCTTCCGGCTGCCGGGCTTCGCTATAGCTACGCTGGCCAGTTCTGCCGGGATGCTGCTTTCATCATAGGTCGGGAAATTGACCGCGATCAGGGGGAAGAAGGGAACCCCCAAATCGGCTGAGCCTTCCGACCTATCAATCAGGGCGCATTCCGCTACCACCTTTCCGCCGTCTCGTTCGACAGCTGCGATTGCTTCCCTACTAGAGAGCCCGGTGGTCACAACATCTTCGACCATCAGAACCTTCGCACCCTGTTCCAGCGCGAAACCTCGCCGGAGGTGAAAGACGCCTTCAGGCCGTTCTAAGAACATTGCATCCCTTCCCAAGACGCGTCCAACTTCCTGCCCCATTATAATGCCGCCCATGGCCGGTGAAACGACAACATCGATCTGCTCAATGAGATCTGTGGGGATTTTTGCACAGGTCAATTTTGCCAAACGTTCAGCCCGCGCCGGGTTCATCAACACTCGTGCACATTGGAGGTAGTGTCCGCTGTGTTTGCCCGAAGAGAGCTTGAAATGTCCTTCCAACAGCGCGCCGCAGCTACGGAATTCGTCTAAAACCTGCTCTTCTGAGATCGGTGAGATCATCGGATCGGAAATCCCCAAAAATACGAATGGTTGCATCAACTTGCGCGGGCCACATGCCCGCTTGCATATTTTTCTCCCTAGAAGCGCTTGAGGCACTCGGCAAGCACGGCTAAGGGGGCGGAGAAGTTGGCAGAAATGTCGGCTGAAACGCCGCATCCGCAACAGGTCCGTAAAGGCCCTTATGTCGGGCGGCATGGGATCAAAATCGAAAGCTTGTTTAGGCACATATATGATGGGTCAGATGCTCAGCCGTATGAAATTTGCGACGATGTCGCTTGTCGCAGCTCTATCAGTGGCGTTTGCTGGGCTTGCGATGCCGCAAGCTGCTATCGCTCAGGATTTGACTGACACAGAAGTCCTTGGGGAAGCGCCAGAGGGTGCTGCGCCGGGCGAAGTCGTGGCTGGGAATACCGAGCCGCCAGAGGCGACCGGCGCGTACGTTCCGATGGAGCCGACGAAAGGTAAGGGCATGCCCACACCCTTTGAGGACGGCGCGATTAAGTCCATGGGCTTCCAAGATCAGTATACCGAGGATGGGGCCTATGCACTTGGGATGCATGACTGGCTTCTGATGCCGATTGTAACGGTCATCAGTCTGTTTGTTCTCGGCTTGCTGCTTTATGTGGTTGTCCGCTTCAACCGCCGGACGAATCCGGTGCCATCAAAAACGACGCACAACACCTTGATTGAGGTGGTGTGGACTGTTGTTCCGGTGCTGATCCTTGTCGTGATTGCGGTCCCATCGATAACGCTTCTCGCGCGCCAGTACGAGACGCCGCCCGAAAACGCCGTTACGATTAAAGCGACCGGTTATCAGTGGTATTGGGGCTACACCTATCCAGATCACGGTGATGTTGAGATTATTTCCAACATGCTGTCCGATGCTGATGCGCTCGCGAATGGCGAGCCGGCCCAACTGGCCGTCGACAACCGCATGGTTGTTCCAGCTGGTGTGCCCTTGCGGATCCAGACCACCGCAGCCGACGTGATCCATGCATTTGCGGTCCCGTCGCTTTGGTTCAAGATGGACGCGGTGCCGGGGCGTTTGAATGAAAAGCTCCTCACAATCGAAGAGCCTGGCGTCTACTATGGTCAATGCTCCGAATTGTGCGGAACACGGCATGCCTACATGCCGATCGCCGTTGAGGCTCTGCCACCTGCCGAATTTGAAGCATGGGTGCTTGAGCAAGGCGGTAGTGTCCCGGGTGCGGAAGCGGAAGCTGACGCTGGGGCCGGCGAAGGCACCGAAGAAGCCGCTGCAGAGCCGGCAGCTTGATCGCTGAGACGAATTAGAACACGAATACGAACCAGAGAGAATCTGAACGATGGCTACCACCGCAGAAGGTTTCGACATCCCCACAGATGATCACGCGCATGACGCGGATCACAAGCCCAGCTTTTTCAAACGCTGGTTCATGTCGACGAACCACAAAGATATCGGCACGCTCTATCTGATCTTCGCGATCTTTGCGGGCATCATCGGTGGTGCGATTTCTGGCATCATGCGCGCTGAGCTGGCTGAGCCGGGCATTCAGTATCTGCAATTCTGGGCCGATTTCATGGGCAACACGCCCGGTGACACGAACGCGGCGCTCCACATGTGGAACGTGTTCATCACCGCGCATGGCCTAATCATGGTCTTTTTCATGGTTATGCCTGCCATGATCGGCGGCTTCGGTAACTGGTTCGTTCCGCTTATGATTGGGGCGCCGGATATGGCGTTTCCGCGGATGAACAACATCTCGTTCTGGCTCACAGTCGTCGGCTTTGCGAGCCTGCTGTTCTCACTGTTCGTACCGGGAGGGGCGGCCACAGGTGCCGGCGTCGGCTGGACAGTTTACGCGCCGCTGTCGACCACAGGCGCTCCGGGGCCGGCCGTCGACTTTGCCATCTTCTCTTTGCACTTGGCGGGCGCGGGCTCGATCCTCGGTGCGACCAACTTCATCACCACCATTTTTAACATGCGCGCGCCGGGCATGACCCTGCACAAAATGCCTCTGTTCGTGTGGTCGGTGCTGGTCACTGCCTTCCTACTGCTGCTTGCGCTTCCTGTGCTCGCTGCGGCCATTACGATGCTGTTGACCGATCGTAACTTCGGCACGACATTCTTTGATCCGGCCGGCGGTGGTGACCCCGTTCTCTACCAGCACCTGTTCTGGTTCTTCGGTCACCCTGAAGTGTACATTATGATTCTGCCGGGCTTTGGCATGATTTCGCAGATCGTGGCGACCTTCAGTCGTAAGCCTGTGTTTGGCTACCTTGGCATGGCTTACGCCATGGTCGCTATCGGTGTTGTCGGCTTCATCGTTTGGGCCCACCACATGTACACCGTCGGTCTCGACGTAAACACGAAGATGTACTTCACCGCTGCGACAATGGTGATCGCTGTTCCGACGGGCGTGAAAATATTCAGTTGGATCGCGACAATGTGGGGTGGCAGTCTTGAGTTCAAATCACCGATGGTCTGGGCTCTTGGTTTCATCTTCCTGTTCACCGTTGGCGGTGTGACCGGTGTGATCCTGGCCAATGGCGGCATCGACGATAACCTTCACGACACGTACTACGTTGTGGCTCACTTCCATTATGTGCTGTCGATGGGTGCCGTGTTCTCGCTGTTTGCAGGGTTCTACTACTGGTTCCCGAAAATCAGCGGCAAGATGCATTCAGAATTCCTGAGCCACGTCCATTTCTGGGGCTTCTTCATCGGCGTGAACATCATCTTCTTCCCGCAGCACTTCCTTGGCCTTCAGGGGATGCCGCGGCGCTATCCTGACTACACCGATGCCTACACGTACTGGAATGAAATCAGCACGCTGGGCTACATGGTCATGGCAGCATCGATGGTGGTGTTCTTCGTTAACGTCTTCTACTCGCTCGCCGCGGGCAAGAAGCCGGGCAACAACCCATGGGGCGAAGGCGCAACAACCCTGGAGTGGACGCTTCCGAGCCCACCACCGTATCACCAGTTTGAGACGCTTCCGGTGATCGAAGACCATCACGATTACCACGATCACCGTCCGGCTTCGGCCTGATCGAGCAGGTGGCGGGACTAAGTGTTTCGCCATTGCAAACATTGAGAAAAAAAGAGGGCGCGCCGGGCTGGTGCGCTCTCTGCCAAATAGACGCAACGACCCGAAACTATGAACGCAACCGCTCAGACACAGGCATCGGCACAGCAGCGCACTAAGACGCTGCCGACCGAATGGCGCGATTTCTTCGCGCTGACCAAGCCGCGCGTCATGACGCTTGTGATCTTTACCGGGATTTGCGGCCTGCTGGCAGCACCGGGAACCATTCACCCTGTCCTTGGGTTTACGGCGATCCTTGCGATTGCGATGGGCGCTGGCGGTTCGGCCGCGCTGAACCATTGGTGGGAAGCTGACCTCGACAAGGGCATGAAGCGAACCGCGAACCGCCCGCTGCCGACGGGACGCATGCGTCGCGATGATGCGCGAGACTTTGGCATCTTCCTGTCATGCGTTTCCCTGGGTCTCATCGGCGTGGCTGTCGGTTGGCTGGCAGCGATCTCGTTGGCTGTGGCCATCGTCTACTACGCAGTGATCTACACGATGTGGCTCAAGCCTCGCACGCCGCAGAACATCGTTATCGGCGGCGGCGCAGGGGCATTTCCTCCATTTATTGGCTGGATCGCGGTGACCGGCGAAATCACGGCGATGCCGGTCCTGTTGTTCGCGATCATCTTCATGTGGACACCGCCGCATTTCTGGGCGCTCGCGCTGTTCGTGAAGTCGGACTACGCGAAGGTGGGAATCCCCATGTTGCCGGTCGTCGCAGGTGAGCGCGTAACCCGCGTACAGATTATGATCTACACCGTCTTGCTTGCTCCCGTTGCGATTGCTCCATGGCTGATCGGCGGAACCAGCTGGCTCTATGGCAGTGTGGCCGTTGTGCTTTCGGGTCTCTTCCTGGCGCTTGCTGTTCCCGTGTTGAGTGACAAGCGCACTGGTGAAGATCCGCTCAAGCCGGAAAAGACGCTGTTCAAATTCAGCATCTACTACCTCTTCATTCTTTTCGGAGCGCTGGTAGCCGACCGTATCCTGGCAGCCCAGGGTCTGATCGGTGGAGGCATTCTGGCATGACCCCCGAAGAGGAAACCGAGTTCAAGCGTCGCCAGAAGAGCCGCAACCTTGTGGTAGCTGGCACGCTGCTGTTCTTCGTCGTGCTTTTCTACGCGATCACGATCGCGAGGTTGGGTGAGTGAGATGAACACCGCGACCGCATCCTCGAACCTCGACCGTGCGAACCTGCGTACCGGGCTGCTGGCCTTGCTTGGCGCAGCCTGCATGGTCGGCCTCGGCTTTGCTTCGGTGCCGCTGTATCGGTTATTCTGTCAGGTTACCGGCTTCGGCGGAACCACGCAGGTGGCCAGCGAAAGCGAAGCCATGCGTGCCGCCTCGGTCGCCAATGGTGAGATGATGTCGATCCGCTTCGATGCTTCGACAGCTCTCGATGTGCCTTGGACTTTTCGGCCCGCGCAATCGACCGACACGGTTCAGATCGGTCAGCGTGATATTGCGACCTACGTCGCGAAGAACAACAGCAGCAATCCGATCACCGGGACTGCCACGTTCAACGTCGAGCCATCGCAGGCTGGCAAGTACTTCCACAAGATCCAGTGCTTTTGCTTTACCGAGCAGACCTTGCAGCCGGGGCAGGAAGTCAACATGCCTGTGCTCTATTATGTCGATCCGGCCATCCTTGAAGATGAGTTCATGGCCGATGTCGAGCAAATCACTTTGAGCTACACTTTCCACCGCGCGAAAGAGCCCGTATCATCGGCGCTCGATCGTTCGAATTGATCAAACGCACCTAGGGACGGGAACACCATCATGGGCGGCAAAGTAAACCACGACTATCACATTCTTGAACC
>JBCBHD010000011.1:0-24648 GCA_038526115.1 Pseudomonadota bacterium
CGATGCTCCAGAGGCTTGAACGGGGCGGAAGGTTTCGCGTCCTTCAGCGTCGAAAATCTGCGCTCGATCATGACGGATGACAGCCCAGTCGCCCTCTTCCAGATATGTGATACGCTGAGTCAGCGGTGCGAGGGCGAGCGCATCAGAACCGAAATACATCTCGCCATCGCCGTGTCCGACCACCAGTGGCGAACCCAAGCGTGCTCCGATCAGCAAATCGGGATAGGAACGGAACGCAATTGCGAGACCAAAAGCCCCCCTCAAGCGAGGTAGCACTTCACGAACAGCTTCTTCCGGTGTCTTTCCCCGCTCGATCTGACTTGAAATCAGATGAGCGACCACTTCGCTGTCTGTCTCGCTTTCGAAAACCCGGTTTTCAGCTGCTAGTTCAGCGCGCAGCTCCTTGAAGTTCTCAATGATCCCATTGTGCACGATTGCAACTTCTTCGGTCGCGTGCGGATGGGCGTTGGTTGTCGTAGGAGCACCATGTGTTGCCCAGCGCGTGTGCGCGATCCCGACCATGCCGGGCGCGGCTTCTTCTGACAGAACACGTTCGAGGTTTGCCAGCTTTCCTTCTGCCCTGCGACGCACCATCGTGCCATCATGCAGAGTGCAAATGCCCGCGCTGTCATAGCCACGGTATTCCATACGCCGCAGTCCATCGACCAGCCGGTCTGCAACCGCCTCTTTGCCCACGATACCGATAATGCCGCACATATGCGTTATAGCCCCTGATTGTGCCTGTTTGCGTGCGCCTTAGCCCGCATTCGGTGAATATACGATTGCGCTCCTAAAGCTTAAGCGTTTTGCCGCAACCCATCGCGCCATAGGTACAGTCCGCCAGCGATGATCAAGCCCGCTCCGCCGATTGTGAAGAGATCAGGCTGATCTCCAAACCACCACCACCCAAGCAGGACGGCAACGAGCATTTGGACGTAGATGGCGGGGGCCACCTGTGCTGCACCAGCCTTTGAAGTGCCGAGATATGCCAACCAATGCGCAGTGCTGGCTGTTACCGCGACGATGGCACAGCGACCGACCACATCCCAACTCGGCCAGCCAAACTGCAAGGCTTCAGTTCCTAACACATTGAAAAGACTGGCAACGACAATCAGTATCGGAGCCGCGATGCCGGCAATGAAAACCTGCATCGAAAGAGAACTGCCTTGGCCGGCGCTGGCCCGGTTCGCGATCATCATCAAGGCAAAAAAAACAGCAGAAACGAGCGGTAGCAAAGCCGCCCAACCGAGTTCAGCAAGATTTGGCCTGAGGATGATCGCCACTCCGGCCAACGCGACCAGAGAGACGCCCCACACAATAGGCTTAACCTTCTCACCCAATATCGGTCCTGCAAGCAACTGCGTCAGCACAGGAGCCAAAAAACCAATCGCCATCGCCTCCGCCAAAGGCATTATGTAGATCGCCGAGAAAAAGCACACCGATGCCAAAGCAAGGCAGATGCCTCGCCCTAACTGCAGCCAAGGGTGGCTTGGAGTGAACGCAGACACACCTTCACTTCGCCAAAGCAGCAGCGAGAGGCCTATTGCGCCGATCGAGAACCGCAATGCCGCCACTGCATGGGCGGGCCAATCCCCTGCCATGCTCTTGATGATGGCATCTCCAACCGACAGGCAAATGAAGCCTGCAACGGCGTAGGCGAGGCCAGTGCGTTCCACATGGGTCATTGGCGGCCCGTATGGTGCGTTTGTGTTTTAGGGAAGCCCCAAGAGCCGGTTTATCCGCCTCAGTTCAAAGCTGCGCTGCAACCTCTCGCGCCACACGCTCATTCAGTTCACGCTCGACAATGGCGCCAGAGCGTTCGGAAATCGAGTATTTGTCGTCTTCCGTGATCGAACGCTTGAGCACGATTTCAGCGACCAGGCCGACAGAAATCATTTGACCACCAAACAGCACCAACAGCATGCCAAGCATCAGCAATGGGCGATTGCCAATCGGGCCAAGCCCGATAACCCACAGCACGCTGAGATAGCCTAGGATCGCAACGCCAAGTGCTGAAAGAGCCAGTCCTCCGCCACCAAACAAGTGAAGCGGACGTGCAGCGTAGCGAGTCGTCAGCCAGACAGTCAGCAAATCCAGCGCGCCTTTGATCAGGCGCTTGGCACCAAACTTCGACACACCGAACCGGCGCGCGCGGTGCTGTACCGGAATCTGCCCAACCTTGTATCCGCGTGCATGAAGCAGCGCCGGCACAAAGCGGTGAAGCTCGCCATACATTTCCAGCTCTGCCAGAATTTCACGACGATAGGCTTTGAAGCCGCAATTGTGATCGTTGATCTTGAGACCGAATGCCTTGTTCACGGCACCGTTGAAGAGCTTTGACGGAAGGGTTTTATCGAGCGGATCGTTACGGATCTGCTTCCACCCAGTCACGCAATCGTGGCCTTCATCAATCGCTTTCAGAAAGTTGCCAATCTCGCTCGGATTGTCCTGCAAATCCGCATCCATCGTGAAAACAACATCGCCACTGGCTTCACGGAACCCAGCCGAAAGCGCGGCAGACTTGCCGAAATTGCGCCGGAACCGGATCATCGAAATGCGCGGATCTTTGGCCGCGAGCTTGCGAACAACCTCTTCGCCGCCATCGGTGCTACCATCATCGATGAAGATCATCTCGATAGATTTGCCGAGCGTTTCGCACTCTTCAACGATTTCGCCGTAGAGGATTTCAAGGCTTTCGCACTCATTGAAAAACGGAATGATGAAGCTGCATTCGACGGCGTTTGTGACACCGGGATCGATATTGCCTGCGAAAGACATGTGAATTGGTTCCCCCTGGAAATTGCATTCCGGGCCTAGGGGGCGAATGGAAAGAAACGGTTAATGCTGTTTGGTAAGGGTTGGGCTGAATGATCCTGTCGATTGTTGCGACATTGGTGCTGGCATTGCTGGCGATGGCTCCGGGTTGGTTGCTTATGCGCTGCCGGAAAGCCGCGCCCGGCATGACTTCGGCTGCGATGGCCGCGTCCTTGACCGTCGTTATGTTGGCGACTGCGCTTATCGGAATCACAGCGCAAGCAGTCTTCGGTATGGCCGCTCCCGCCTTAACGTTTGGCGGCGTTGCTTTGCTCGCAACCTTCCTGGCGATCGCACTATTTCGCGGAGTGGGGACACTATCACTATCGATCGAATGGCAGGGACTGGCCTTGGGCAGTCTTTTCCTCGCTTTCGGCTTTTTCGTTCAATGGCTTGCTGTCAGCGAAGGGGCCGATGGGGCTCTGATAGTACACGGTTGGTACAATGCCGATTGGTTCAAACACCTCGGACATGTTGCCGCAATCGGCAATCACGGCGTTCCTGCCGTCGACAACTTCAGCAACACCGAGCCGCTATACTACTATTGGCTGGGCTACATCCTGCCTGGGGCTGGCCTGGCTATCGGAAACGATGGATGGGCCGCGCTCGCGACAACCAACAGCGTGCTTATCATGTTGTTCGGGAACGTTTTTTACGGGCTGCTGCGGCAGGCCGGAATATCTCGAATGATAGCGTTCGCGATCGGTTTCGTCGCCTTGTTCGCAAGTGCTCCGATCTCGGTACTGTTCCAGCTGCTTTTCGGTATTGGCTGGGATGGTATCCTCAACTTCCCATCTGCTCCCAAAGCTCCCGCCCTCCTCACCTTCGCGATGTATATCCCGCAACACTTGCTGGCTGTCATATTGCTGCTGGGCTGGTTCCTCCTAAGGGATGATCCGAAGCTGAAATGGCTCGCGCTGGCGGCGCTAGTGCCGGTGATGGCAATTTCGGTGCTGCTCGGTGCGGTCGTGCTGCTCGCATATGGCCTCTACCGTTTGTGGACGGGCAGAATGCAGGCCGTTCCGGAGCTGACCGCTATGGTCCTTCTGTCCGGTCTCATGGTGGTGGTCCTGCAAGTGATCCAGATCGGAAACGTCGATTCCGCTATTGAAAGCCCGCTGCTCATCAACGAGCGGCCCGATCTGCCTCTGACGCAGCGGATCATCGACAGCGTCAGCCTGGTCGTAGGCAACCTTGGAATTCCATTCCTGATTGCACTCTGCGGGCTTTTCTACTGGCGGCCGAGCGAACCTGCTCAGGTGCAAGCCAAACTCTTCTCGATCGCGCTTATCGGTGCAGCGATACTCGCGACCATCGGTTCGGAGATTGCCCTGACGGAACGGCTATCGATCGAAATGCGGATCCGCGCCGTGAACCTGCCTGGCATTGCCAACGCAATCGTCGGTGCAGTGCTGTTTCAGATGCTGTGGCAGTCGGGAGGCCGCAATCGAATGATTGCCGTTGGGACTGTGACCGCACTGATCGCCATTGCTTTGCCAAGCGCCGGCTTTCGCACAGCATGGCACGGTCGGATTGGCGACCAGTACACAACGGAAATTCCGCGCGATGACCGCGCCGTCTTGGCAAAGATGCGCGAACAGACCGATCGCCGTGCAATCGTGCTGCAATATCCAGAGCCACCCGTCCTTGCTCCCGGTGGAGGGAAAGACGCCTGGGCAGCGATCATCGGGCAGCGCGCGGTAACAGCCAACCTGCGTGCAACCGATTATCCGCTCGCAAAACCTCGAATAGAGGCGGCTGAACGGTTCTTTGCCGGAGAAGATGAGCCAATCGCTGCGGAGGTTGATCTGGTGTATCTGTCGCGCGCACTACACCCCGAAAGCTATGACGATCTGACTGCCCGAATGGCGGGGGAAGCCGGTTTTGATACGCTAGTCTGCTACGCGGACGCTTGCCTGTTCCAACGGACAGAAAGCAGCAGCCAATAGCCAGTCAGGCCTATTGCTGCGTCACCGATTGTCGTAGCGAAGCGTGAAAGGACGGCAAAGGCCGCGACCACCGCAGCGCTTTCCGCCGGCACAGCCAGTGCAAGCAAGGCTGATTCACGTATTCCAATGCCACCTGGCGCGACCGGTACGAGAAAGCCTGCGACCCAAGCGAACATAAACATGGCTGAGAGCTGTTCCGGATCTGTCGCGGGCAAAGCCAGTGCAGTCAGCAAAGTCATTAGAACTGCAAAGAGAGCAAAGAACGCTATCTGAAATCCCGCAGCCCGAAAGAGAGGCGATGGGATAAGGGTTGCTGCGGCAAACCCAGCAACCGCCAGAATGCCAAGCCCGAGCAGACCGCCACCAGCAAACAGCATCAAACCGCACAGTAAGGCCGCAGGAACATGTAGCGCCGCTTCAGCCAGACTGGCCTTGGCCATGGCTTTTTGTTCGAGTCCGAATTCCGCACCATTCAGCTGGCGCGAACCATACTGGAATATCGAACCGGGAATGTATTTGGCGACCACCGCAGGTCCGTAAACTGCGATCCGGGCAAGAGAGTCGATCGAGCCCGGTCGGGCTGCCATTGCTGCCCAGCCGACTGCGAGCAGGGCCAACGCTGCGCCATATGCCAGCCCTACTCCGACTGTCGCCATCCAAGCCGTGTGCGAAAGGCTATCAAAAAGCGCATCTGTTCCAAGCTCGCGCAAGGCGAGCCCACAATAGACCAGCGCCGCCGCCAGCAAGACATAACCGCCCCAGCGAATGGCCTTCATCGCTCCGCTTGGGAGCGACTTATCCGGCATGGCGCAGCAAGCTGGTATAGTCAGGATAGGGGACGCAATAGGAACGGCCATAGTGGCGCGTCTCTTTTAATGCGCTGCTTTCGATTGCGCCGCGATACCGCGAACGACCTGAGTCATCGAACAGCACTATCCCGCCTCGCTTCAACCGACTTTCAGCCTGTTTCAGACACGCGGAACGATGACGCCCATCGATAACAATCATGTCAAATTCGCCGTCGAATTCATCGATGGCTTTAACATAAGCGTCCGGCCCATTGTCTATCGGACGATAGAGCAAAGACACATTGTCGTACTCTTTGGTTTGCCGCTGGAACTTGTCGAGCCAAGGCTTGTCATGTTCAACGGTAACGATTTCTCCGCAACGCTGGGCGAGCCAGACTGTGCTGGCGCCTGAGCCGTATTCGAACACCCGCGCATTGCCACCCGCACCCAGGAAATTCGCGATTTCGCGAGTGGCTTCAACATTCCACCATGGCAGGTCCAACGCAATCATGCGGTCGGTTTCATAGATCGCGAACAAGGATGCGAACCAACGAGACCAACCGTATGGATCACTCTCACGAGGCGTATCGACGCTTCCCGCAAACGGGCCAAGACCACCCAAACCCTGCATAGTATCAACGTAGCGACGCTTTATAGTGTGCATTCAAAAGTCCCCTTGGCACATGCCGTTTGAAAGGGGTCTATCAAGGAAGCCTTAACCAAAAACTACCAAGCATTCCGCCGGTTCGCGGACATGACGATACGATTGTGATCCGCGCATCAAACCTTAGGGAAAAAATAAGGTTTCCCGAATATTCACCAAAAATCGAGAGGCTGTGTTCGCCCTAGCGCGCACATGGCTGTGTGAATTTTGGGAGGCCTCGGGGGCTTGGTATGAGCGCATTTGGCAAAAAAGGCGGAGCAGGCGGCGTAAATGGGGGTCGTCCGGCCTTCGGTGTTGCCCGGCCCATGAAGTCCGGCGCACCACAAAGAGACGACGCCAAGGGGGGCGAACAGTTTCCGCCTCTGCCCAATGAAGGCGAAGCAGCCAAGCCTGCAAGCCCCAGCCCTGCACCGGCACCATCAAAATCGAGCGGCAATGCGACCGCCGATGCCATGGATCGCCTCGCCGAGCGCGCGAACGCCATTAGCGAAGCATCATCGGAAACGGGTGGGTTCGAAGCAAGCGTTCACAAGATTAAAGAGCAAGTGCTTCCGCGCTTGCTGGAGCGCGTCGATCCAGAAGCGGCGGCAACGCTTTCCAAAGAAGAGCTGTCGGAAGAATTCCGCCCGATCATTATGGAAGTGCTGGCCGAACTAAAGGTCACACTGAACCGCCGCGAACAATTCGCGCTAGAAAAAGTCCTGATCGACGAGCTGCTCGGCTTCGGCCCGCTCGAAGAACTGCTGAACGACCCGGACGTATCCGATATCATGGTCAACGGCCCAGATCAGACCTACATCGAGAAAAAGGGTAAGCTGCAACTCGCGCCTATCCGGTTCCGCGATGAACAGCACCTGTTCCAGATCGCACAGCGCATCGTGAACCAGGTTGGCCGCCGTGTCGACCAAACGACCCCTTTGGCTGACGCCCGCTTGAAAGACGGCTCACGTGTGAACGTCATTGTGCCGCCGCTTTCGCTGCGCGGCACTGCAATCTCCATTCGTAAGTTCTCCGAGAAACCAATCACATTGGACATGCTCAAAGAATTCGGTTCCATGAGCGATAAGATGTGCACCGCACTGAAGATCGCCGGAGCATGTCGGATGAACATCGTTATTTCAGGCGGTACGGGTTCTGGTAAAACGACCATGCTCAACGCCCTGTCGAAGATGATTGATCCGGGCGAACGCGTGCTGACGATTGAGGACGCCGCTGAACTTCGTCTGCAACAGCCACACTGGCTCCCGCTGGAAACGCGTCCGCCAAACCTTGAAGGTCAAGGCGCGATTACGATCGGTGACCTCGTGAAGAACGCACTTCGTATGCGTCCGGACCGGATTATCCTCGGTGAGATTCGTGGCGCAGAATGTTTCGACCTTCTCGCCGCCATGAACACGGGCCACGATGGTTCAATGTGTACGCTGCACGCCAACTCGCCGCGTGAGTGCCTTGGTCGTATGGAAAACATGATCTTGATGGGCGACATCAAGATTCCGAAAGAAGCCATCTCGCGCCAGATCGCGGAATCGGTCGATCTGATCGTTCAGGTAAAGCGTCTCCGTGATGGTTCGCGTCGTACCACCGACATCACCGAGGTGATCGGGATGGAAGGCGATGTGATCGTGACGCAGAACCTGTTCAAGTTCGAGTATCTTGACGAGAGCGAAGACGGCAAGATCATCGGCGAATTCCGCGCCAGTGGTCTGCGCCCCTACACGCTGGAGAAGGCTCGCCAGTACGGCTTTGATCAGGCGTTTCTTGAGGCTTGCCTGTAGTCTTCTTGTTTCCGCACACCCATCCGGATGTGCGACTTCCTCGCTCACGCGGCCTGAAGGCCGCATCGCTGCGGGCGCGCAGTCGCACTTGCGACGCCTGCGGCATCGGGTCAGCGCTTCCTCATTCTCTTGGTCGCGGAGCACGGTCGCGTTCGCGACCGCAAGGCCGAACGGCCGCCCGCAGGGCCGTTAGGCCCGAGGATATCGCAGCCCGGATGGGCTGACCACAAACTACAGGTTCCCGATAACCACTGGAAGGCTCATCGCCAGCATTCCGCCGCCGATGATCATGCAGCCTACAAACAGCGGCGTCCAAGGCACCCATCCAACCTTTTCGAGCCGTTCAAGCGATCGCCCATTGCTGCGCCGTCGCTCCATCAGCGCACAAACTGCAGCAAGAACCCAAAAGGTCGCACCGAACAGCGCCAAGATCACGGCATCGCTCGACAGCGCAATTTGAGTCAGCACATCCATGGTGAAAGCGATTTAGAGTGGCATTGCGGTTGCGCAATCCCTTCCCCTGCTTCAAGCGCCAACCCCATGGACGGATCGATAGCCAATCCCAGACCGATGCTGGCACTTGGATTGCGCGTTGCGACTGCTGCGACGCTTGCGACCATGTCAATGCTTGTAAAACTCGCAGGCGAACGCGGCGTCCATCTGGCAGAGCTTGTTTTCTGGAGACAGGGCATCACTCTGATCTGCCTAGTAGGTCTGCTGGCCGTGTGGGGAAAGCTAAGCACGCTCAAGACAAAGCGCATCGGGGCCCATGCCCGCCGGGCGCTGTTTGGTGGGATCGGAATGTTCTTCGTCTATGGCGCTGTGATGCTCCTGCCCTTGCCCGAAGCGACAGCAATCAGCTTCACTGCACCTTTTTTCGCAGTCATGATTGGCGTCGTGTTGTTTGGAGAGAAAGTCGGCGTGTATCGGTGGGGCGCCGTTGCTTTGGGCTTTGCCGGAGTGCTGCTGATCACTCAGCCTGGAACCGGCATGATTGATCCGCTGGGAGCAGCCGTGGGCTTGATTGCCGCCTTTCTGGTAGCGCTGATCAGCGTTCAAATCCAAGATCTCAACACCACAGAAAGCCCATGGAGCATCGTGTTCTGGTTCACTGCAATAAGCACGCCGGTGATGGCGCTCGCGCTGCCGTTTGTGATTGGCTCTCATGACTTGCAATCTTGGGCGATCATCATAGCGATGGCTTTAAGCGGCGCTCTTGGTCAAATCCTCCTGACAAGCTCGCTGAGGTTTGGATCTGCAGGCGTCATCTTGCTGATTGATTACACTGCACTGCTTTGGGCAACGTTCTACGGAGCAACTGTGTTCGACCGCGCTCCAGCACCAACGCTTTGGATTGGGGCCCCGCTCATCATTGCTGCAGGGCTTCTCATCGCATATCGCGAACGCTTGCTCGCACGTGAAAAGACAGGTTCAGCTAGGGCAAGCTAGCGCCGATCTTCTGAAAGGAACACCACCATGATCCGTAAGACACTGATTGCAGCCGCCCTCGCCGCTCTCACTCTCACCAGCACCGCATGCAACACCGTGAAAGGTCTTGGCGAAGACATCAAATCCGTAGGAGAAACTGGCGAGGACGTGATCAACTGATCGCAAAGCCTAGTCGCGACGATACACCAGAATTAGGTTATTGGCCGGCATTTCATGACGAGCAGATCGGGTGAAACCTGCTTGTCTTGCAACCTGATCGACATCCTCGATCTGACGAATGCCCCAGCGCTCATCACGAGATCGAAGGCCTAGGTTAAACTGTTGGTTCGACGGGGCCGGTTCTGCATCATTCTCGAAAAAGGGGCCGTAGACGATCAGCGGAGCTTCGGAGTCCAGTAGATGGGCGCCCCCTTCAAAAAGACCCACAGTGGCCGCCCACGGGCTGATATGCACCATGTTGCAACACAGGAGTGCGTCAGCACGCTCCAATTCCCAACTGCCTGGCTTGCTGGCATCGAGCAATATAGGCTGGCGCAGGTTCACGCCTTTATATTCTGCTCGATATGCCTCAATCGAAGCCAAAGCTTCAGCATCGGGATCACTTGGTTGCCAAGACAGCGCTGACATGTGTTCCGCAAAGTAGACCGCGTGCTCGCCGGAACCGCTAGCCACTTCCAGAACGGTCCCCCATTCTGGCAATTCATGGCGCAGCATCGCCAGAATGGCCTCACGATTGCGCAGAGTCGCTGGAGCGTGCTTTTTCAAGCGCTCAGCTCACCGCTCTTTCTTGACCTTCCCAATAGGGCGCACGCAGCTCACGACGCAGGATCTTGCCAGAGGCGTTACGCGGCATTTCCGGGATCACATCAACACTCTTCGGCGCCTTGAATGCCGCTATCCGCTCACGCGTATAGGCAATGACGTCCCCTTCATCGATTTCCTGCCCAGGCTTGCACACCACACAGGCCTTCACCTCTTCACCCCATTGCTCAGAGGGAATGCCGATGACCGCCACTTCAGCAATTGCAGGATGACCGAAAATCGCGTTCTCAACTTCTGCTGGATAGACATTCTCGCCGCCTGAGATGATCATGTCTTTGATGCGATCCTGAATATAAATATAGCCATCCGCATCCATAATCCCGGCATCACCGGTATGCAGCCAGCCATCTTCATCAATCGTATTGGAAGTCGCATCAGGCAGCTTCCAGTAGCCAGCCGTGTTGGATGGCGACTTGATGCAAATCTCGCCAATCTCGCCAAGCGGTGCCTGAGTGTTGTCGGAAGAGCGCACTTGCACCTCAACTCCAGGAACTGCCTTACCTGCGGACCGCATCCGTTCATTGCCTTCAAGATCATGGTCTTCCGGCGGAAGGATAGTGACCGTTCCGGTTGTCTCAGTCATGCCATAGACCTGCAGGAACCCGGTTTGCGGCATTGTCCGCACCGCGAGCTTCAACAGCTCAAGCGGCATCGGCGCAGCGCCATAAAGCAGGTATCGGAGATTGGAGAAATCCGTTTCCGCTGCTTTGGGATGTGTCACAACCATTTGGATGGCAGCTGGCACAAGGAATAGGATTGTCGCGCCACCGACTATAGCATCGAGCACGCCAGTGGGTGTGAATTCGGATTGCACCAGAATGCGGATCCCGTTCGCCACTCCGGTCGGAGCTGACCCGGTGCCGCCAATATGCGCACAAGGCATGACCATCAGGATGCAATCATCAGCATCAAGGTTTTGCCAAGGCATGTTCTCCTCCAGTCCGGGCTTGCGCAGACTGAAGAGGTTGTTGTTGGACAGTTGCACGCCTTTAGGGTTGCCCGTGGTTCCTGACGTATAGAGCTGCAGAACGGGGGCATCGGCGGAAGGCGGTGTGTAAGATGCCGGCTCGGTTTTGGCCGCCTCAGCAAAGAAGACATCACCCGTCACGACTTGCGGACCTTCCTTCATCGAACGGGAAACTTCCTCCGCCGTTTCGAAGAACTCATCTCCCGTTACGACCAGTTTTGATCCGGTATCACTCAGAATATAGCCGATCTCACGAGGCGCGAGCCGCCAGCCGATGGGTGCCATAACAGCGCCCATCCGCGCCGCAGCATAAAGCAACATGAAGTAACGGTCGGAATTTTTGCCCAACCAGGCAAATCGATCACCCGCGCCGATACCACGCGCCTGAAGCGCTGTGATCAACCGGCGTGTGAGCAGTTCGACTTCGCCATAGGTCGTTCGCCTCTCGCCATCCTCCAAGGCAATGCCATGAGGCCGTTCATCGGCCCAATAGGCAAGAAACTGATCGAACGTGTTGAAATCGCGATGCGCGGCACCCGCCATAAGTGTCTCTCCGGGAAAACTCTCTCCGCAGCAGTTAGGCGAAAACAAAGCCCTCGGTCCAGCGCTTTACGCTAGTGGAAACTCCGCTTTGTGCGTGCTCGTGGCTCGCGGATGATCAGCCATATCAGCAGCCCGATCGGTCCAACCAGGAAAGTGGCGAGCAAGATCGGAGCCTGAAGCCAGCGCGAGAAAAACTTCGCATCGGCGTCACGTGCAATCCACACACCCACGAAAAGATCAAAGGCGAGATAGTGTGTCCACCCAATCGTGACCCCGGCATCGCTCGCGAAAAAGCCCCGCACTCCGGCAATTGTCATTTCAATTGAGCTTCCACCCTCGTTCGGAAGCAGGCCCGTAACGACGCCAGTCAAGCCAATTGCGTATATGAAACAAAGCAATCCAACGCCGAGATAGGTCAATGCAGATAGCAAGGCGGGCCAACGCGGAAGTGCAATCAGCGCAATCCAAGCGATCAGAGCGAGCCCGTTCACCGCACTGAAGACGCTGCTCCAATCCACCGCCTAGTCCTGTTTTGCCGCGTGTTTTTCAACCGCGTTTCGCCATTCCCGAGCTGCGCGCTTCATCGCTTCGTTGTCATGCGTGAAACGCCCTGCCGCACGGCGCATTGCCAAGCCCAAAGCTGCTTCTGCGACGATGTCGGCATCGATAGAGCGGTACATGACCCATTTTTCCGGCAGCAATGGGTCGGTAATTGGGCTGGCAAACATCGCCAATTTCTCAAGCAACCGGAAATCGTCCTGCCGCGTGCCGCGCAGCAAGCCCGGGCGCAAGATATCGAGCCGTTTCAAGCCCACTTTGGATACCAATTGTTCGGTTTCGCCTTTCACTCGAAGGTAGAAATTCTTCGACATCGGGTTGGCCCCGGCCGAACTGATCAAAACCATATTGGGCACGCCAGCATCACGGGCGGCTTCAGCTGTCGCAACAACCAGTTCCTGATCAACTGCGCGAAAAGCGTCTTCATCTCCGCCGACTTTGTTCATCGTGGTCCCGAGAGCGCAAATCAGGGACCGAGGTTGCACGGCGGCAAGAACCTCACCCCATTTTGCCGCTTCGGCGACGAACATTTCCATTCGCGCACCTTCGGGCAGTTTGGCTTCTCTCCGGGCTATCCCAACAATGCGGGCTTCATCGCTGGCGCTGGCAACCTCGATGACGCGCGTTCCGATCAGTCCTGTGGCACCCACCAGCCCGACCCGTGTCGGCCCATGCTTCACCGGTGCGGCTCGTGATCGAGACACTTCCGTAGCCCCACCGCCTCTAACTCTGCGACGATCAGACATTGACGAGACCGCTGGGCTGCTCGCCATAGATCTTCGCGCAGGATTGCATGGCGAATCTATCACTCATCCCTGCGATGAAATCGGCGATCGTGCGCGACCTTGAAGGTCCCTGTGCCGGGAGGCGAGACTGCCATTCGCTGGGCATCAGCGACGTGTCCTGCAGGTAAGCCTCAAATAGCTTTGCAACGACCTCACGGGCGTGCTTCGCTGCCGAAACTTGGTCGGGATGATAATAGAGTTTGTCGTACATGAACTTTTTGAGCGCCCGTTCGTGTTCAGTCATGGCTGGCGAGAACCCCGCCAATTGCTTGCCAGCCGCACGAACCTCGGCGACTGACGCACACCCTGCGACCTGGGCACGCGTATGCTCTAGCACATCATTGACCATCAGTCCGATCTGATCGCGCACGAGCTCGCGTAATTGGCGCTCGCGCGGGGCGTTGGGAAAGCGTTTTTCGACCGTCCGCCACTGATCCGCGAGGAAATCCAGCTCTAGCAGGTCCTCAAGGTCTAGAAAGCCCGCTCGCAACCCGTCATCGATGTCGTGGTTGTCATAGGCGATATCATCAGAAACAGCAGCGATCTGCGCCTCAAGCGAGGGCCATGAACCAAGGTCGAGCGGAAAAGCAGCGTTCAGTTCAGCGAGGGCCCAGTTAGGATCCGCAACCGGCCCATTGTGTTTGGCCAGCCCTTCCAGCAGATCCCATGTAAGGTTTAAGCCGTCGTGATCCGGATAGGGCGACTCCAGCCGCATGAGGGTGCGAAGGGTCTGGGCGTTGTGGCAAAAGCCACCGTGGTGATCCGTTGCCTCCGCCAGAGCATCTTCCCCGGCATGTCCGAACGGCGGGTGGCCCAAATCATGGGCGAGGCACAATGCCTCGGTTAGGTCCTCATCCAGACCGAGTGAGCGCCCCAGCACTCTCCCGATTTGTGCAACTTCAAGGCTATGGGTCAACCGAGTTCGGTAGTGATCGCCGTCAGGCGCTATGAAAACCTGAGTCTTTGCCTTGAGCCGCCGAAAGCTCATCGAATGAATGATGCGATCGCGATCTCTCTGAAAGTCGCTGCGTGGCCCGCGCTGCTCCGATTCAGTCTGAGTGCGTTTTGCGCCAAATTCTCGTCCACCATGCTGGGTGGGATCCGCGGCGTAAGGAGCTAACGTCATGCGCTTAGAACTAGGTCAGCACCGGCATGCTCTCAACGGGAACAGACCAGCAACGCGATAGGAATATGGTGGAAAGCGAAGGACCTTCTGGCTCGTCTAGTCGGATCCCAATATCCAATCCGCGGCGGCCTGACAGTGAATTCGTGTGGAATCGAACACCGGCAGCACATTAGCGTCTACATCGACCACCAGTGCCAATTCAGTCGACGCCAACACAATCGCTTCTGCACCTTCCTGCGACTTGTTCGTGATGATCGTTTTCATTGCCCGCTCGGCATCGCGGGTGGCTTTGCCGACCATCAGCTCATCGTAGATAATGTGGTCAACCGCTTCGACATTTTTCATGTTCGGCGGCAGCAAGTCTATCCCGTGGGCGACCAAGCGCTTTCGGTAGAAGCTTTCTGTCATCACGTTGCGTGTTCCGATTAAAGCGGCGCTCTTGTGCCCTGCTTCTTTCAGAGACTGCCCCACGTAATCTGCGATATGCAAAATCGGAATATCAACGGCTGCGGCGACATCATCGTAGACTTTATGCATTGAATTTGCGCCAATAATCAGCGCCTGCGCACCGGCCCCTTGGAGACGTTTGGCGCTTTCGGCCAGCACATCCGCAGCCCGTTTCCATTCCTTGTCTTCGCGGATCGCATAGAGCTGGCAAAAATCGAGGCTTTCGATCAACAGAGGAGCGCTTGCCATAGGGGCAGCGCGCTTCTGAATAATCCGATTGATCCGGTCGTAATACATGCCGGTCGAAACCCAGCTCATACCGCCGATCAGGCCCAGTTTGCGCACAAGAATTCCTCGAATCCGATTGAGGGAGAGCGCCCGTTTAGCGATGATCCCAAAGTATCGTCCAGAGGTGAGCGATTATTGTGCGGACTCAGTTGGTTCATCCGCCGGCTGAAGGTTTGCTAGCCACTTCGATAGATCAGAAACGGTTTCAGGTGCTTCTTCGTGCGGCAGATGCCCGATACCAGGATAGACGACGAGCGATGAATTGGAGAGGGTTGCGTCGTACCATTCACCAGCCGAAAGCGGGATCAAACGATCCTCGTCGCCCCAGATGACAAGGGCAGGCACCTCAATGCGAGCAACCTGATCTTCGGTGAAACCGGTCCATCCACGGGCAAAGCGAGTGATCGTCGCTCCACGATTTCCCGGATAGCGAAGCAATTCCCAGTAGCGGTCAACAGCCTCCTCGGTGACGATTGCCTGGTTGCTGACGCTCTGACGCAGGCTCTGCTCGACCAAGGAACGCGGAGTAATATGCTTCATAAGCTGGTTGATGATCGGCGTTCGGGCAATGGAAAAGCCGACATTGCCATCGCCATCGTCTTTCACAGGTGCACCACCGGCATCGACGAGGATGATCCCTTGCAACCTATCTGGATGCGCCAACGCATAGCCTACAGTATGGCTGCCGCCCATCGAGTTACCGCCGAGAATGAAAGTCTCAAGACCCATCACATCGGCGACCTGATCAATGTCTTCCACGAAGTTTTCGAGCGAATAGTCATTGTTTGGATCTGCACCGGTCAGACCATGGCCGACCTGATCGAACCGAATAATTCGATAGGTTTCGCTCAGCGCCTCGGCCCACGGTTCCCACGTGTGCAGATCGGCATTCGACCCGTGCAGCAACACAATCGGTACACCATCGCGAGGGCCCTCATCGCGCACATGAACCTTCACGCCATCGCCAATCTCCATAAACTGCGACGGAGCATCACCATATTTGGCGCGCATTTCTTCAGCATCCGTATCTGGCGTGCGAAATACGAGGAACGCGATCACCAGAAACGCGAGCAGCGTAAGACCAATCCGCACAACCCACTTCATGAGTTTGGCATCCTTTCGATCCATTCACGGAGAACCGCCACGCCTTCTTCATCCACAGTGCCTTTGCCTAGCTCTGGCATGGCGACACCCGTCTCCGTGGAACTCATCCGGTGAATCAGAATTGATGCATCGGGCTTGCCGGGAGCGATACTGACAAGATGCCCGCCTGACCCCCGCCCTGCGGCCACAGGTGGTTTTCCAATCCCAATCGCGAGCGTATCATCCTGCTCCCATCGCAAATCGAGCCCGGAGTTGGAAGCGCTGCCCCCAGGCTGGTGGCAATGGGCGCAATTCACATCAAGATAAGCTCGCGCAAAAGGCTCAATCTCGCCGTCGGCATGCCTTTGTGACCACATTGGCAGTAAAGTCTCCGCGCGTTCGACAACGCCCAGCTCCGCCAGATCCTTGTCGGACAGATTGCGAAGCTTCGGTCCGATCGGGATCACCTCACCATCCTTGCTGTGGCATGTCTTGCACTGGTTCTTGTTTGGTATGCGGTAACTGATCTCAGTTCCATCAGGACGCGTGATTGGCAACCGGCCACCAGCCAGAGCCAGTCTTGCGTCTGTCTGCTCCTCATTCCAGCGATACGGCAAAGCTAACCAGCCATCCGCTCGATTCAGCAAAACGCGGGTTTCAATCAATCGCCGCTGATTGCCATCGCCAAAGGCGAAAGTCTTTATGATCGCGGTTCCAACTGGAAATTGCAGCAAACCGTCACCATCAGCTGTGATCTGCTTTCCATGCGGCACATAGATAAACCGAAGTTTGTCAGCCCCATCCGAATAGAGAGGCGTGTTGAGTTGATACGGGATCAGGTCAACCGAACGCTGCAAACGCGGGCTGTAGAAGAATCCAAACTCGGAAAGCGCTTTTGGTACGCTCTCCATAACTTTGGCATCGTTAACTCGAACAGGCGTCCGCGCTTCACTGTATGAAATGGCGCCCGCCAGCACGGCAACAGATGCCAGCAAGGAGAAGAGCGAATGCTTCAATTGAGCCGTGCCTCCATGCCCTCCGGCAAACTGATCGACAGTGACGCCAAGGGTGGTTTGAGCGCCGGGACATCTGGCACACCCGCTTGCGGTTTCGCGTCACTATAGCTTTGGCCCAAATCAGTCAGACCCAAGGAAAAGATCGGCTGAAAGTCGAGCATCAACAGCTTTTCATGACGGCCATCAGTGAGGACAGCAGGCAAATCATCGCCATACGCAGCTTTCAGCATGTCCCCGCCCGGAATGTCGGGTGCAAAACCGCCTCGACCGTAAACATTTCCGCTAATGACCACATCTACGGGGAGGGGCTGATACCGATCATCCTCGAATTCCTGCGTGTAAGCCGTCAATACGATATGCGCTGTTCCGTTGTTCACCAGCGCGTTTTCCCGAACGTGCACTTTCGTGTTGGCCATAACCATCACTCCGGTACCAGCCGGAACGCTCGCCACTATGTTGCCTTCTGGCGCGAAATTGTCGGTGTTGTTATCGATGACCGCATTTCGAGCCACCAACACAGAGCCACCTCCAACTTTCGGCAGCCCCGGCAGGTCGAACACAAGAATTCCTCCTGTGTTTCGGGTCGTCAAGTTCTCAGTGACCTCCGCAAAATTGCTGTTCTCGATCTCGATCCCGGCCACGTTCTCCACAACGCGGTTACGCCGGACGATTATGTTCTCCGATTGGCCAACGTAGATCCCCGCATCCGAAGCGCCCCGCACATAGCTGTCTTGTACCAGAATATCGCGGGCCTCGACTGGATAGATGCCATAAGCACCATTCGAGGCGTCCGGGCCATTCGTCCATTCCACGCGAAGTGCATGATATATGATCTGATCGGCACCTTTGGATTTGATGCCGTCACCCTTCGCGTTCTCAATCGCGAAATCGCGTAAGGTGACACCATCCGATGTGACCAGCAGCCCCTCGCCTGCCCCAGACTGATTGGTGAAATCGAGCACACTCGCATTCATACCAGCGCCTTTGAGCGTGACATTGTCGACATCGAGACTCAGGCCGTCAGTCAGTTCGAACCGACCGGCTTCAAGAACCACAGTATCGCCTGGCTCAGCCAGAATCAGCGCCTCCTGCAATCGTTCTTGAGCACCTTCACCCGCTGCAATCGTGTGCGTTTCGGCAAGCAAAGGCGCGGCACTGACTAGCGCGATCGCGGCCACGGCGTATCTGATCATGAAATTCTCCCTCTCCCGCCCTCAGTGTGGCGCATCGGAGGCAGAAAATGCAAGCAGCTTAAAGTCCGATGTTACCAAGCAGGCTATCGACCCCACAGCGCGTACCGACCACGGCCAGTGCTTCGACCGCTTCCGGATCATCGACCCGCCGCAAACGTTCAAGCGCTTCACCAGGAGAACCAGGCAGTCGGCTTTCGCCTTGCTCAGGACCAAGCTGCTCAAGCTTTCGCAATTGAGAAATGCTCAAACGATCAGTCAGCTTTGGCGCCATGCAAGCGGCCATGGAGACTGGCACTCCCTTGGCGATTAGAGCGTCTTCAACCCGCTCTTCCGTTACCTGATTAAGCAAGCCGCCATCGCGAAAGACCAACCAGCCGCCGATTGCCAGCAGCACGATAGCGACAAGAATTCCGGTAAATCGGAATGGTCGCGCGCTTTCTGAGTCAGCCATGTCATCCCCCTATGGCGTTTCGACGCAACCCTAATCCAAAGCCTTAACGATTTCCTCAACCATCTTCTTCGCGTCGGACAGAAGCATCATCGTCTGGTCCATGTAGAACACATCATTGTCGACACCGGCATAGCCTACGCCGCCCATCGAGCGTTTTATGAAGAACACCTGCTTGGCTTTGTCGACATCGAACACTGGCATACCATAGATGGGTGAAGACTTATCGGTCTTAGCGGCCGGGTTCACCACATCGTTAGCACCGATTATGAACGCCACATCGGCCTGTGCGAATTCTGAGTTGATATCTTCAAGCTCGAAGACCTCATCATAGGGCACGTTGGCTTCAGCCAGCAGTACGTTCATATGGCCCGGCATCCGACCGGCAACCGGGTGGATTGCATACTTTACGTCCACGCCTTTTTCTTTGAGCGCATCGGCCATCTCGCGCAGCACGTGTTGTGCCTGTGCCACGGCCATGCCGTAACCCGGAATGATGATGACCTTCTCTGCCTGCTCGAGCATGAAGGCCGCATCGTCTGCGCTGCCCTGCTTGTAAGGGCGCTGCTCGCGCGCTTCGCCGCTGCCGCCGCCGCTATCGTCAGCACCAAAACCGCCGGCGATCACGCTAATGAAGCTGCGGTTCATCGCGCGGCACATGATGTAGCTGAGGATCGCCCCTGAAGAGCCCACCAAAGCACCGGTTATGATCATAGCGGTGTTACCGAGAGTGAAACCCATCGCGGCTGCCGCCCAGCCCGAATAGGAGTTCAGCATCGACACAACGACCGGCATGTCCGCCCCGCCAATCGGGATAATCAGCAGGAAACCGATCGCAAAAGCGAGGATGGTGATGGCGATAATCGGCCAACCCTCACCTGCCCCGCCCTCGGGGGATACGGCGTAGAAACCTATAATCCCAAGGATCGCCACCAGCGTACCCAGATTCATGACGTGGCGCGCAGGAAGAAGGATTGGCGAACCGCTCATTCTTCCGGACAGTTTAAGGAACGCAATAACTGAACCAGAAAACGTTATCGCACCGATTGCGATACCAAGACCCAGTTCGATCCGGCTAACCATCAAAATTTGCGCGGCCGCATCTGTAATTCCGAAACTCGCAGGGTCGAGCCAAGCTGCAAGTCCGACCACAACGGCAGCAAGGCCTACCAATGAGTGAAAACCCGCAACCAGTTCTGGCATCGCTGTCATCGCAATCTTGCGCGCAACTGTCACGCCAATGATCCCGCCAAGGAATATCGCAAGGCCGATCTCAACGATGTTGGCGATGTCATGCGTGACGAGGGTCGTCGCGACAGCAATGATCATACCGATCACACCATTGCGATTGCCCGCACGGCTTGTCGCGGGACTCGAAAGCCCACGCAGTGCCAGGATGAAGAATACACCAGATACGAGATAGGCGAGCATCGCCCAAGCTGGCGTTCCTGAGGCGCTCTCAGCGGCGCCCGCTAGAATGGAGAAGCTCATCTTTTACTTCTCCTTCTTCTTGTACATCGCGAGCATTCTTTCGGTCACTGCGAAGCCGCCGAAGATGTTGATGCTTGCCAGCACAACTCCGAATAGGCCCAACCATTTGGCCACTGGGCTACCCGCCTCAGCGGCCGCAATCAGCGCGCCAACGATAATGACCGAGGAAATTGCATTGGTTACCGCCATCAGCGGAGTGTGCAACGCGGGCGTGACTGACCAGACGACATAATAGCCGACGAAACACGCCAGCACGAAAATCGACAGGATTGAGATGAAGTCCATTACTGCCCTTTCTCAGGGTTGGTTTTTCCGTCGCGCACAGCAATGCGCTCCATCCTATCAAGGACGCTGTTGACGATGCTGATATTAAGCTCTTCGCGCTTGATGGCTTCGGGGCTGTTCGGTTCGGGACACGCAATATCGACCAGACTCATCATGTACGCATGATCCGCCTCTACGATGGCCAGATCCATTCTCTGGCGATCAAGCATTAGTTCCGATTTGAATGCCACGTATCGAGCCGCCGGAAGCTCCATGGCCGATGAACTTCGGCACGGATGCATAAGTATAGGAACGATAATTGCAGCTTCGGAACGCAGCTGCGCGCCAGACCTTGCATCTTCCATTGAATAGCTTGCCTTGACCAGCTCACCCTGCGCCATCGCGCAAGATGAGGACAGCAAAGCTGCAAGGGCTAGCCCTTTCGCTGCGCCCCGTGGAATCACGAATTGAGCCTCTCATTGACCACTTCTCCGCCTTTCGTCAGGCGGATTGCATCCCCGATCTCATCATCCAGCTCGGGTTGGCCCGCTTCCTTGTCCCAGAAAGCGGAGAGGAAATTGAAGTGGTTGCGTGCGAACAGCGCCGAGGCGTCTGCCGGAAGATGCGCGGGCGTGTTGGAATACCCGATGATCTTGACGCCGTGCTTTTCCACGATCTCATCGGGCTTGGAGCCTTCCACATTGCCGCCCTGCGCAACCGCGAGATCAAAGATGACACTGCCCGGCTTCATTGTGGCAATCTGTTGGTCGGTGATCAGAACCGGTGCCGCACGTCCCGGGATCAGTGCTGTTGTGATGACGATGTCCTGTTTGGCGATGTGCTCGCTTACAAGCTTGGCTTGAGCAGCCTTGTATTCGTCGCTCATTTCGGTTGCGTAACCGCCCGAACCTTCGCCCTCAATCCCGGCGACATCCTCAACGAAAATCGCTTTTGCGCCAAGGCTTTCAATCTGCTCCTTCGTGGCAGAGCGCACATCGGTCGCGGAGACTTGAGCACCAAGTCGGCGCGCTGTCGCAATCGCCTGAAGCCCGGCGACGCCTACACCCATGATGAACGCTTTTGCCGCTTTCACGGTGCCAGCCGCTGTCATCATCATCGGGAAGGCACGGCCGTATGTGTCGGCAGCAGCCAGAACTGCTTTGTAACCGGAAAGGTTCGATTGGCTCGACAGCACATCCATGCTCTGCGCGCGTGTGATACGCGGCATGAATTCCATCGAAAGCGCTTCTAGACCGGCCTTCGCATAGGCTTCAACGCCGTCCTTCTTCATGAACGGATCAAACAAAGCGGCCACCCAAGCGCCCGCTTTCGCTCCCTTCAGAAGTTTCACATCTGGAGCCTGCACGCCCAGGACAATGTCGGCATCTTTGATCGTCGCAGCGGCCTTACCAACGGTGGCACCTGCCTCTGCATACGCTTCATCGGTGATCGATGCGGTCAGGCCAGCGCCCTCTTCCACAGCGACTTCATTACCGAGTGCGGCAAATTTCTTGACCGTTTCCGGCGTAGCGGCAACCCGCGTTTCGCCGTCGGCGCGCTCCTTGAGGATGGCGATTTTCACTGTGTTTTTGCAGCCTTATTCAGCGATAAGCATGATGACGAAAAGCGTGATCAGAGCAAGAAGCGGGACAGTCCATTTGAGTGTGGCGATGAAGCCGCCATACATCTTTTCGGCCTTATCCATATCATGAGTCGCCATGGCGCATTATTCCCCTGTGAGGTTTCAAACGGTGCATTCGGCAAAAGGTTGCCAGAAAACTAATATCGTTGCCCGTATCGGACCCAGAACCGCGCTTCAAGCCTCCACTATTGTCAGTGTCCACCGCGCAATCAGCCACAAGTCACATTGCTGCGCCGAGGCAGATGACCCGTCACTGCAACACGCTTAACACCGTCTTTACCCGCACCCCTTAGACAGAATCGACGTTTAACCCTGGGACGGATTGGCCAGGGCGGTTTGAGGATGTTGCGACGATCATGTCCGAGCTGGAATCGCGCGAAGAAACGCGGCTGGTAATGCTGATCGATGATGAGCCGGCGCAAAGTCGGTTGATCTCTGCCATCGCTGCACGCGAAGGCTGGCGCACTGTCGTGGCAAGTGACGCTGAGACCGCAATTGCGATGCTTGGGACACGCGAAGGCATGCAGTTGTCGGCCATTCTGCTCGATCAATGGGTTCCGGGCGACGATGCGTGCACGCTGATCGCAGAGCTCAAAGAACGCCGCCCTGCTTTGCCTATCCTTATGCTGACAACCAGCGCATCGCCGCTGCTTGCCGTTGAGGCGATGCGTGCAGGTGCCAGCGATTATCTTGTAAAGCCGATTTCACCAGAACGCCTGATGGAAGCCCTGCGTTCTGTCACTACTCGCGAAGCGCCGCGCAACGAACTCGCTCCACTGACTGAGAAAATGTCAGCGAGTCTCGATTTCGATGCGATGATCGGCACCGCGCCAAAATTCAGGACGGCTCTGGCGCAGGCAGCCAAAGCTGCTCGCGGCCATGCTCACACACTGATCGAAGGCGAAAGCGGCACCGGCAAAGAAATGCTGATGCGCGCAATGCACGCAGCCAGTCCTCGCAGTAAGGCTCCACTGCGCATCATCAATGTTGGCAGCGTCCCGCCCAACTCAATAGAATCTGTTTTGTTCGGTCATGAACCCAACGCCTTTCCCGGAGCTTTCGATCGCCAGATTGGCGCATTGCAACACTGCGATGGCGGCACACTGGTGCTCGACGAAATCGACCGGCTCGGAAAAGGCCAGCAAGAGCGACTAGCAGAAGCGCTCGAAACCGGCATCGTTCGCCCGGTCGGGGCAACACACGGATTCCGTGTGGATGTCCGGCTGCTGTCGGCCAGCAACCTGCCTTTGGACCAGTTGGTAGGGGGGCGTCATTTTGACGCGAAGCTCGCCGAAAAACTCGGCGCGACGCGGATCGTCCTGCCGCCCCTGCGCGAGCGCACGGGTGATATTCCAGCCCTCACACGCCATTTCCTGAGCCGCATCGGCGAACAACCAGGCCTCAAGCATCTTTCCGTATCGGATAGCGCACTGAGCCTGTTGGCCGCTTATGAGTGGCCGGGCAATGTAAGGCAGTTGCAGTCAGTGCTGTTCCGATCCGCTGTTTATTGCGAAGGCAACACGCTCACGGCAGACAGCTTCCCGCAATTATCTGAGCTGATTGGTGAGACCGATCCAGCGGCTACGCCAACTTCCCACGAAGGAGTTGGCATCATGCTTTATACCGAAGACGGCAATCTGCGACCGCTTGAGGAAATTGAAGCGGACGTTATTCGCCTCGCCATCGGCCACTATCGCGGTCGGATGACGGAGGTAGCCCGTAGGCTGGGCATTGGCCGTTCAACGCTTTACCGCAAGCTGAGCGACCTTGGTATCGATAACGCGGCTTGACGCGGCGTCGCCTTCCGAAGTAGCCGCACACCTCAATTCGAGGAGTTAGTCAGATGGATCAGCGTCAACGCTGAATAGCGACAAAGTCGCAGATTACGTTTCGGACTCAGAGAGTCCGATGCATTCTTCCTTTCTGACCTCTGAGGTTTATCATGCAAAAATTGAACAACACCCGCTGTGTGGTGACTGGTGGCGCGCGTGGAATTGGCCGCGCCATATGCGAAGCTTTCAAAGCCGAAGGCGCTGCCGTTCTACTGACCGATATTGACGACGTACTGGGTGAAGCTGCGGCCGAACAAATCGGCTGTGACTATGCTCATCTCGACGTGCGTGAAGAGGCTGACTGGGACGCGATCGAGAAATCGTGGCCGCAAATCGATGTGATGGTGAACAATGCTGGCGTCACTGGCTTCGAAGCAGGCGTAGTTCCACATGACCCCGAAAGCGCTTCGCTGGAGAATTGGCGTGCAGTCCATGCCGTAAACACCGATGGCACATTTCTCGGCTGCCGCTATGCTTTGAAAGCGATGAGAAAGACCGGCACCGGTTCGATCATCAACATTTCGTCTCGGTCAGGCTTGGTCGGCATTCCGGGTGCGGCGGCCTATGCCGCATCCAAAGCGGCCATTCGCAATCACAGCAAATCGGTCGCGCTCTATGCCGCTCAGCAAGGCTTGCAGATCCGCTGCAACTCAGTCCACCCAGCATAGGTTCCCACATTGGAGTGAGGATCGCTGCCGGGTGGA